>CAINOV010000093.1 GCA_903851655.1 uncultured Caulobacterales bacterium | reverse complement strand
GGTCAGGATTTGGCGCTTTATCCGGAGGTCGGTTCCCGCCTCAAGGGCGGGAAGGACGACGGGTTTTGATATCTAAATCCTCGTCATTCCCGGGCGAAGACCCGGGAACCTCGGTCAGGACCTGCCGCCCCGCCAGAACGCCGCCCGGACCGCCACCGCGCCGAAGGCCACGCAGGCCAGCTGGGTGCCCACCAGCACGATGGCCTGGGGCGCGAACAGGGCCGAGACCCCGCCGCTGATGGCCGAGCCCACGGCCAGCTGCACCGCCCCCATCAGCGCCGCCGCCGCGCCGGCATTGTCCCCCTGGTGATCGAGCGCCGTCACCGAGGCGGGGGTCATGCTCACCCCCTGCGAGGCGAACAACAGGAACGCCCCCAGCATCATCACCGGCAGGGTCGCCACATGCAGCAGCACGGTGGTGGTCAGGAACAGACCCGCGGCGATGGCGGCCAGCCCCACCCAGCGCAGCTGCCGCTCCGCCCCCAGCCGGCGCATCAGCCAGCTGTTGGCCTGGGAGCTCATCACCATGCCCGAGGCGCAGACCCCGAACATCATGCCGTAGCCCAGGGGCGACAGGCGGTACTCGTGGGCGAAGACGAAGGACGAGGTGGCCAGATAGCTGAACACCGACCCGGACCAGCTGGCGTTGGAAAAGGTCAGGCCCATCAGCCGCCGGTCCTGCAGCAGCCGCAGATAGGTGCGCAGCATGGCCGGGGCCGAGGGCTCCACCCGGCGATGCTCCGGATGGCTCTCCGGCAGGACGAAGGTGACCAGGGCCAGGGTCAGGGCCACCAGCCCGGTCAGGATGCCGAAGATCAGCCGCCAGCCGCCGATCTGCAGGATCAGGCTGCCCGCCAGGGGGGCGAAGAGGGGCGAGACCCCCCAGACCAGGATCATCATGGACAGCAGCTTGGCCGCCTGGGCCCCGGTGTGCTGGTCGCGGACCACCGCCCGGGCGATGGTCATGCCGGAGCAGGCGCCCAGCCCCTGCAGGGCCCGCAGCAGGATCAGGGTGCGGATGTCCGGCGCGAACACGCAGCCCACCGAGGCGACCAGGAACACGGCCAGCCCCACCTGCAGCGGCCGCTTGCGCCCGAAGGCGTCGGACAGGGGGCCATAGAGCAGCTGCCCCACCGCCATGGCGCAGAAGAACACCACCAGGGACAGCTGCACCTCCGCCGGGCGGGCGTGCAGGTCCGCGGCCATGGCCGGGAAGGCGGGCAGGTACATGTCGATGGCCAGCGGCCCCACGGTGGAGACCAGGCCCAGCAGGGCCGCGGTCTGGCCGAGGCCGAGACCGGCGGCCGTCAGGGCCGAGGGCGGCGTGGAGGGTTGAGCAGGCGCAGGGGTGGGCATGAGACGGCCTCTGACGCGTTTTTATCGCCGGGGCAAGGTTCGCAGGCGTTTCTTCCGCGGGGACATTGCAGTAAACCGCCCGGCGTGCCCCATGATCCTCACCCCCCCGCCGCTTCGCCCCCCTCCGCCGCCGATATTGCGGGCGACTTCCGCGCGCTGATCGACGCCGCCCCCGCCTTCGACCCCGTCGCCGCCGACGCCGCGCGAACGACCCTCGACGGCGCCGACGGCCTGGCCGCCCTGGCCGGCTGGGTCGCCGGCTGGCGGGGCGAGGCGCGGGTCGGCCGGGCCATTGTCTGCCTCTACGCCGCCAGCCACGAGGGCGCCCCCGACAGCGCCGCCGCCGCCCGGGCGCGCCTCGACCACCTGGCCCAGGGGGGCGGGGCGGTGAACCGCATCGGCCGCGGCCTGGGCGCAGGCGTGGACGTGTTCGACCTCGCCCTCGACAAGCCCGTGCGGGACGCCGGCTTCGCCCGCGCGCTCAGCCTGCGGGAAGCCGCCGCCACCATGGCGTTCGGCATGGAGGCCCTGGCCAAGGAGCCCGACCTGCTGATCCTGGGGGACCTGGCCCCCGGCGGCGCCCGTTCGGCGGCGGCCCTGATCGCCGCCCTGTCCGGAACCCCGGCCGAGGCGATCGCCGCGCCCCAGGACCTGGACTGGACCTGCCGGGCCCTGGCCCGCGCGGACGCCACGGGGCCACAGGGCGCCCTCGACTGGCTGGCGGAGCTGGGCGGGCGGGAGCTGGCGGCCCTGACCGTCGCGGTGCTGGCGGCCCGGGCGTTCGGCGTTCCCGTGCTGGCCGAGGGCCTGGCCGCCGCCGCCGCGGCCCTGGTCGCCCATCGGATCCATCCCGACGCCGCGGCCAGCCTGCGGCTGGTCGCGCCGCATCCCCACCCCGCCCACGCCGCCGCCGCCGCGGCGCTGGGCCAGCCCCCTGTGCTCGGCTGGGTCAGCGCGGATCACGAGGGGGTGGGCGGCCTGTCGGTGCTGGCCCTGCTGCGGCTGGTCCCGCCTGTCCAATCGTTAAGCTGACGGACACTTCGTAAAGCGGTAGCGTCACGACCGGAACCTGGGACGGGGCGTAAGACCATGGCGGGCGCGACGAAGACACAAGGTCAGTTCCTGCGCCGCGCCCTGCCCGTCGCGGTGGAGATCGCCGTCAACTTCCTGGTTCCCCTGGTGGTCTACGACCAGACCGTCGCCCGGCTGGGGGAGGTGGGCGCCCTGATCGCCTCGTCCGCCGCCCCGATCCTGTGGAGCCTGATCGAGTTCGCCCGCCACCGGCGCCTCGACGCCATCTCCATCCTGGTGCTGCTGGGCATTGTCCTGTCCCTGCTGCTCTATCTGGGGGGCGGATCGGCCCATGTGCTGCAGCTGCGGGAGAAGCTGGTCACGGCGATCATCGGGGTGGTGTTCCTGGTCTCCGCCGCCGTGGGCCGGCCGCTGATCTACGAGCTGTCCCGGGCCAGCCTGAAGCGCGACCCGCAGCAGGCGGCCGCCCTGGCGGAGTTCGAGTCCCGGGCCGACAACGCCGGGTTCAAGGCGGTGATGCGCACCCTGACCCTGGTCTGGGGCTTCGGCCTGATCTTCGAGGCGGGGCTGGCGGCCTTTCTGGTGATGCGGATGTCGGTGCGGGACTATCTGCTCTACGGCCCGCCCATCGGCTATGGGGTGATCGGCCTGATCATCCTGTGGACCGGCCTCTATGTCCGCCGCGCCCAGGCCAGGGGCCGGGCGCGCCGGGCGGCGGAAGCGCTGGCGGCGGCGGCTCAGGCCTCGCCGGACAGCGCGACATAGAGGGTCCGCGCCTCCGCCGCCGGGCCGCGGCGCTCGGCCAGGGCGAGGACCTCGATGTCCACGATCCGCGCGCCCAGCACGAAGACCAGCTGGTCGCCGGGGCGCACGCTGCGCGACCCCTTGTCCGGCCGGCTCTCCACGCCGTCACGGATCCGCCGCACCCGCCCCGCCGCCACGAACGCCCCCGCCATCGCCCGGGTCTTGAAGAACCGGGCCTGCCACAGCCACAGATCGATGCGGGCGCTGTCGGTCATGGGGTGATCCTCCAGCGGGAGGGTCCCGGGTCAAGCCCGGGAATGACGACGCGTTTCATATTCTGAAGCCGTCATTCCCACCCTTGAGGCGGGAACCTCCCTCCGGATGCGGCGCTATATCCTGACCAAGGTTCCCGGGTCTTCGCCCGGGAATGACAACT
>CAINOV010000092.1 GCA_903851655.1 uncultured Caulobacterales bacterium | reverse complement strand
GATCGACGGGACAGGGGGCGCTGCCTGCACGGCGTGTTTTGCCGCAGGTTAGGCGCCGGCTGCGGGGACCTCAAGGTTGTTTGTGCGGGGCGCGCTTTCCGGACAAAGGGTCCCGGCTCAAGGCCGGGAATGACGGTTGGTTATTGAATTAATTTAGCTGTCATTCCCGCCCTTGAGGCGGGAACCTTTGTCCGGGAAGCGCGCCCCGCACAAACAACCTTGAGGCCGACGCCCGGGGCGCCTAACCTGGGGCAAAACAAGCCCTGCAGGAAGCGCCCCATGTCCCGTCGACCCTCACCGCGCGCCGCGGCGTGCGCGCTCGCCGTCCTGCTTGCGGGCCTGGCCGCCCATCGCGCCACAGCGGCGGAGGACCGGCCGTGGCTGGACGCCAGCCGCTCGCCGGACGAGCGCGCGCGCCTGGCCGACGCGGCCATGACCGACGCGGAGCGGCTCGGCTGGCTGCACGGCCCCATGGCCATCCCGCTGGGCCGCAGCGTGCATCTGCCCAAGGACGTCCTGTTCAGCGCCGGCTATTACGCGCCGATCCCGCGGCTGGGCCTGCCGGACTGGTACGAGACCGACGCCAGCCTGGGGGTGGCCAACCCGGCCGACCTGCGCAAGGGCGAACGCTCCACCCTCCTGCCGTCGGGCCTCGCCACCGCGGCCAGCTTCGACCCCGAGGTCGCCTACGCCAACGGCGCCATGGTCGGGGCGGAGGCCTGGGCCAAGGGCTTCAACGTCCTGCTGGGCGGGGGCGTGAACCTGACGCGGGAGCCGCGCAACGGCCGAAACTTCGAATATCTGGGCGAGGATCCGCTGCTGGCCGGCGTGCTGGACGGGGCGGCGGTGCAGGGAACCCAGAGCCAGCACGTGGTGTCCACCGTCAAGCACTTCGCCCTGAACGACCAGGAGACCCAGCGGCATACGGTGAATGCGGTGATCGACGAGGCGGGCCTGCGGGAGTCCGACCTGCTGGCCTTCGAGATCGCCATCGAGCGCGGCCAGCCCGGCTCGGTCATGTGCAGCTACAACCTGCTGAACGGCCAGCCCGCCTGTGGCTCGGACTTTCTCCTGAACGCGGTGCTGAAGACGGACTGGGGCTACAAGGGCTGGGTCATGTCGGACTGGGGCGCCGTGCACGGCGTGGCCGACGCCGTCCATGGCCTGGACCAGGAGAGCGGCGAGCAGATCGACAAGGAGACCTACTTCCTCAAGCTGCCGGACGAGGTCGCCGCCGGCCGCATCCCCGCCGCGCGCCTGTCGGACATGAGCCGCCGGATCCTGCGCAGCCTGTTCGCCGTGGGCGCCCTCGACCATCCGGCGAAGCGCGGGACCGAGATCGACTTCGCCGCCCACGCCGAGGTCGCCCGCCGGGCGGAGGCGGAGGGGTTGGTGCTGCTGAAGAACCGCGCAGACCTCCTGCCCCTGACGGCCAAGGCCAGGTCGGTGCTGGTGGTGGGCGGCTACGCCAATCGCGGCGTGCTGAGCGGCGCCGGCTCGGCCCAGGTGCTGGGGGTCGGCGGGCCGGCGGTCTCCCTGCCGGTGAACGCGGAGAACGAGGCCAGCCAGTTCGGCCGGGTGGTCTACCAGGCCGGCGCCCCGACCATGGCCCTGAAGCAGTCCGCGCCGGGACCGGTGACCATTGCCTATGACGGGGGCGACTATCCCGCCCAGGCCGCCGCCGCCGCCCGCCGGGCCGATGTGGTGATCGTCTTCGCCACCCGCTGGGAGGCGGAGGGCGCCGATGTTCCGGACCTGTCCCTGCCCGACGGCCAGGACGCGCTGATCGCCGCGGTGGCCGCCGCCAACCCCAACACCGTCGTGGTGCTGGAGACCGGCGGGCCCGTGGCGATGCCCTGGCTCGACCAGGTCGGCGCGGTGATCGAGGCCTGGTATCCCGGACAGAAGGGCGCCGAGGTGATCGCCGACGCCATCTGGGGCAAGCTGAACCCCTCCGGCCGCCTGCCGATCACCTTCCCCGCCAGCCTGGACCAGCTCCCCCGTCCGGCCATTCCCGGCGCCGACCTGCCGGACCACACCGCCGTGGACGCCCCGCACCCCGAGGGCTCGGACGTGGGCTATCGCTGGTACGCCCGAAAGAGTCTGAAGCCCCTGTTCCCCTTCGGCTACGGCCTGGGCTACAGCCGCTTCGCCTACGCCAACCTCAAGGTCGAGGGCGGGACCACCCTGACCGTCAGCTTCGACGTGACCAATACCGGCGCGCGGGAGGGGATGGACACGCCCCAGGCCTATCTGACCGCGCGGCCGGGCGGCCCTGCGCTGCGGCTGGTGGGCTTCCAGAAGGTGGCGCTGAAGCCCGGCGAGACGCGGCGGGTCAGCCTGACCGCCGACCGGCGGCTGCTGGCCGACTATGACGTGGCCCGGCGCGGCTGGTCCGTGGCCAGCGGGACCTATTCGGTGGCGGTGGGCGCCTCGTCCGCCGACCTCGCCCTGTCAGGCGCGGCCAAGGTGACGGCCCAGCGCCTCAAGCCCTGATCCGTCTGCACGGATCAGCGGGGGGGCGCCGCCTTGCCGGTCATGCCGATGCTGGTCAGCCAGCGGTAGAAGTCGTCGATCCAGCCGTCGCTGGTGGTTCCCTGCCTGCGCGCGCCGAACCCGTGCCCGCCCTTCGCATAGACGTGCAGCTCGGCCGGCGCGTGAGCCGCGCGCCAGGCGTCGAAGCTGGCCGTGGTGACCTTGCCGAACAGGGGATCGTCCGCGGCGATGGCCGAGAACAGGGGCGGTGCGTCCTGCGGCACGGTCAGCCTCGGACGGACCGGCGCATAGAGGTCGCCGATAAAGGCCGGATGCAGGGCCGGATCGGCCCCCAGGCTGAGCGCCATGAAGCCGCCGGCGGAAAAGCCCAGCACGCCGATCCGCTGGCGGTCGAGGCCGTAGCGGGCGCTGTCCCGCTGGATCAGGGCCAGCGCCGCCTTGCCGTCCGCCGTCGCCTCGGCCTCGCCGGGGATGGCGCCGTTGGGGTCGAAGCCCTTGGCCATGGCCTTCATGAAGGCGGTGAAGAAGGTCGCCTTGTCCGGCGGCGTCGCCACCAGCCGGTACTTGAGGACGAAGGCGGCGATCCCGCGATCCGCCAGCCACCGGGCGACCTCGGTCCCCTCCTGGTCGATGGACAGAGCTGCAAAGCCGCCGCCGGGCATGACCAGCACGCCCACGCCGGTCGCCTTGTCCGGATCGGGCAGATAGGCGGTGACGGTCGGCGCGGTGACG
>CAINOV010000091.1 GCA_903851655.1 uncultured Caulobacterales bacterium | reverse complement strand
GGTCGGGTTGCAGACCAGGACCTCGTCGAACCCGGCCGCGACGGCGCCCAGCGCCAGCGCCGGATAGTTGCCCAGGGGCTCCCCCCAGGACCTCTGCGGCGGGAGCCGGTCCGAGGCGGCGCGCAACGGGCCGATGAGGCGGAAGGGCTGCGCGGCATTGCTCGCGAACAGCCCCACTGCGTCGTCGCGCGCGCCAGCCAAAAGGGGTGTGTACATTTCACACCGGCGATGATCGTCGTCTGGCCGGCTCCCGCCAATCACAAGATTAGCGACCAGGACGTGAGACGGAGTGTTGTCGGCAATGCGTTGGAAGTCTTCGAATTCACGCGCATAGCCGCTCCAATCCAGGGCTGTCGCGCCGAGCCTCAGGCTTGCGATCACGGCGAAGGCGGCCATGAACCCGGCCGTCTCCCATCGCAAGCCTTTGAGCTCCAACGAAGCGATGAACAGAAACGCGACGAAGACAGGAATTCGATCGGAGATATGCCCGATCCCGAAAAGCGTCGGCGGCGTTACGACCGCCAACAGGCAGCCGACTGCAAGCGACGCCGCCATCTGTGCGGAGACCCGGACGACGCCCCGCGACCATCCATAGGCGAGCAGCAGGCCTTGAACCACGAATGTCAGCCCATCAAACACCAGCGCCGGTCCGTGCTCCACCCTGACGAACGTGGTCATCCGATAGATGAAAAGATCCGCCAATCTGGCGAGCAACCCGCCGGCCTGACTCAACTGCGCCACGGCGCTGACGGCATTCGTGACCCCGCCGGCAGTCTGCGCCGTGCTTGACATGAGAAACAGGGCGGCAGGGACGACCGCTTGCAGCGCAACGGGCGCGGCGAGGCGGGCGGCGCGACGGACCGATCTCTCGCCGGAACGGACGAACGCGCTGAGTTCCAGGACCGCTATCACGACGCCATAGAGGGCGAACACGAAGCCGTGGGCAAGGAAGACCAGAACTGCCAGCAGGCACGACACGGCAACCGCTCTGACCGTCCGACCGCGGGTCCTGACCCACCAGGCGCTGGCCCAGAGGAGAAGGCCGAGGCCGAAGAGGAAGTTCGCAAAGCCCCAGGTCAGGATGAAGTTGTAAAGGAGCGGCGCGGCGAGCACGCCGCAGAACACGGCGCCGCCGGGCCGCAGGGCTGACGACAGGGCCAGGGCGCCGGAGAACTGCACGGCGAAGATCAGGACGACGATGCCCTTGGCGAGCAGAAGCGGTGGAACCCTCCGCGCCAGCGGAACCGAGATCACGTCCAGTCCGATATTGGGCAGCAGCGCCCAGTGGTTCTGGTAATTTCCGGCGAGGTACCCGTCCGATCCCGTATGGGCCATCACGAAATAGCGGGACACGTGGTTGTACAGATCGATCGCCGGGATGACAGGCGTCGTCAGCAGCGGGATCAACGCACCCGCGAAGATCAGCGTAAGGATGACGACCTCATCCCGACGCCCGCTTCCCATCCGACGCAAGGCTGCCTGCAAAAGTGACGCTCCCAATGGCCCGAGGGCCGCTCAGGCCCGGTCTAGCATAAATCGCGGCGCCGAAAGGGTGGCGCGGCGACGATTTTCAAGAGACCCGGTCCGCCGCCCCCCCACGCCGCCCTCACCGCGACATCCGCCTTCGTCGGCGCGCAGAATTGGCGTAACGTCGGCCAGCGCAGGGTTCGCTGCGGGATAAGGTTGTGGAGTAGGATCATGTTCGCCGCATCTCAGATCGTGGCCCGAGACGTGGCGGAACTGGTGGCGGCGCTCAAGGCCTGCACGGCGTCCTGCGTGATCCTGCTGTCGCCGGGCGACTGGCGGGATGTCCGGATCGAACACATCGACGCCCACGCCACGATCACGGGCAAGGACGCCGTCATCCACGACCTGAGGGTGGCCAAGAGCAGCGGGATCACCTTCTCCAATCTGGAATTCTCGTCGGCCGGCGCCAAGCCAGGCGTGTGGGGCGCGTCGCATGACAACTGGTTCGGGGTCTATGATTCAACGGACATCCAGTTTGATCACGTCCGCGTACACGGCGACCCGAACGGCACGTTCGCCACGACATCGTCCGGCCTGATGATCCGGACGTCCAGCAACGTGAAGGTCTCCTACAGCGATTTCAGTCACCTGTATCACGCCGTCACCTTTCTGACCGACGAAAAGCTGCTGCTCGACCACAACCAGTTCCATGATCTGTTCGATGACGCCATGCGGGGCGGCGGTACGTCCTGGATCACGATCAGCAACAATGTCTGCTCTTCGAACCATCCGGACGCAGCCGACATGGACCACCCGGACTGCATCCAGTTCTGGACCGCCAATGCGACCGCCCCCGCCCACGACATCACGATCACCGACAATCGCTATGACCGCGGAACGGCCCACCCGACCCAGTTCATCTTCCTCGGGAATGAAAAGAACCTCCCCTACGAGAACGTGAGGATCACCGGCAACCGCGCCTTCGGATCCCTGTGGGCCGGGATCGCCATCAGCAACGCGCATAACGTCGTCATCGAGAAGAACACCCTGATCTCCTCCTGTCGCATCGACGGGCCCCAATTGATCCGTAGTCGGATCACCTTTGGCGGGATCGACGGACTGAGCCTCTTCGACAATGTCGCCGGGGAGATCTTGGAGCGGCCGCCCAACCCCAACAAGACCCAGGGCAACAATCGCATCGCCGGGTGCATGGACCATAGTCCGTTCTGACCCGGCCGGCGGGACAGGGCTCCAGTCGCGGCGAAGGCGGCCTTTCGAAGATCTACATTCCCAGCAACATCGCAATATTTCGGGGAACATCGGAATAGAAATAACCACCCCTGATCCAGGAATAACGGCGCATGAGGAAGCCCTGATTTTTGATCGCCACGAAATTCTTGATGATCTGAACCTTGTCAGGCGACATCTGGCTTTCGAACCTGTCCAGAACGGCTTGCGCCTGCTCGATCCGGCGATTTAACCCGTGCCGGATGAGGCCGAATTGATTCAGGGCGAGGGCGTAGCTCACGAGACTGACCCGTTTTGGCTTTGATGCATTTCCGCCATGCAGGCGATAAAGCAGGTTTCGCTTGTCGCTATATCTGACTTCCCCAAACGCCAGTGCAATCAACAAAGCCCACCAGTCATGCCCCGTCACAGTCGCCGGCACAGGGGCGACCAACCTTGCCAATGCGCGGTTCATACCGGATGCACATCCGAGCATGACGGGGCAGATCAGTGATTGATGGAGATTCTGACCAGCCCTCGGGTCAATTTTCTTGTATTTCCAGTAGCTGTCCTGAACCGGAACGAGGTCAGTGTTCACCGGCGTCACGTCCGTAAAGACGTAAATCGGCGTATCCTCCTCACACTCGGCCTCCGCCTCACGCAGAAGCCTTATCGTGTCGTCGACCTTGGTCGGAAGCCAAACATCATCAATATCTGCGAACATGATATATTCAGATTCGGACTGATTAATCAGTATTGAAAAGTTTCCCTTTGCGGATCCAGTCGGGGAACCACAGGTCAATATCTTCATTCTACCGCCAAATCGCGGCGCATAATCTTGCAACATCTGAAGCGTTCCATCATTGGAACCATCATCGCGCACGATCAGCTGGAAGTCCTGAAATGTCTGACTCAGCAACGACTCGAGCAGGGCGGGTCCGAACCGCTCGCCATTATAGGCTGCCAGCAGGATGTCACAGGTTCGCAATGTCAAACGCCCTCCATCGACCCGGGCGAATGCGCCCCGTGGCGCCAGCGCAATTGCCCAAGCGCCCCGCGTCATACACACTATATGCGGGGCTGTGGAAACTTGGTGGCGGGCGCCTGGGATTCCCATGCGGTCGCCGGGACGTTCAACGCCACACGCTCTCCGGGTGCCATCGGACAAAAAAGTCGCTAGGTACCGTGACGCGACGTCGCGGCTGGACTGCCCGCGAACCGGGAACACGGATGCTCGCTCGCCATTGGAGGCCATTCTGAATCGTCGCGGCAGCAAGTTGTATTTTGTGGTGGCCGCAGTTTCGACGGTCCTGGCCCTCCTGAGATATGTCGTCCTGGCAAGGCTGCTGGGTCCCGCTGAACTGGGGATCGCCGCGACCATCGTGGTCATCGGGACCTTCTTTGATCAGATCGCCGACGTCGGCACGGACCGCTTCATCATTCAGGACCGCGAGGGGGGCGACGAGATCGTCCAGGGTCTCGTCCAGACCGTGACTGTCGGTCGCGGCCTCGTGGTCGCCTGTGCGTTGCTGGTGTCGGCGATTCCCCTGGCGATCTTTTTCCGCACCCCGGCCCTCGCGTCCGGGCTCGCGCTGCTGGCCGTTTCACCCGCCATCAGCGGCTTCACCCATCTCGACAGTCGCAGGGCGCAGCGCGCACATGATTTTCGTGCGGACGCGCTACAGACCATTGGCGGTGAGGTCTGCGGCTTCATCGCCATGTGCCTGTCCGCCGTGCTGCTTCAGGACTTCCGGGCCGTCGTGGTCGGGATCATCGTCCGTTCGTTGTCGTCGGTGGTGATCACCCACATTCTGGCACAGCGCCCCTACCGCCTGTCCTGGAGCGCCGCGCACTGGCCGCGCCTGGCCCGGTTCTCGATACCCCTCATGGCCAACGGTCTGATGGTCTTCGCAGCGTCCCAGAGCGATCGACTGATTGTCAGCCACGAGCTCGGCCCCGCGGCGCTCGGCTTCTATTCCTCCGTCCTATTGCTGATCTACTACCCGGCGGCGCTGCTCACGCGGTTTTCCTTCACGCTCTCCATGCCCCTCATCGCCAACGCCCGGCTCGATCCCAAGGCGCAGAGGCGGGCCATAGACGCCCTGGGCGGCCAGATCCTGCTCCTGGCTGTCGTCATGGCTGCGGGCTTCGCCCTGGTCGCCCCGGTGATGGTGCCGGTTCTGTTCGGCAAGCGGTTCCAGCAGCCGGCGCTGATGGTCGGTCTAGTGGGCTGCCTGCAGACGGTGCGATTCCTGATGAACGGGCCGACGACCATCGCCATGGCCACCGGGCGGACGATAATGGTTCTGGTCAGCAATCTGGGCCATGTCCTCGCCTTCGTCGGCGCCCTGATCGGCGTCCGCCTGGGCCACGACCTGATGAGCCTGATGGCCGGCTTCATCATCGGGGAGTTCCTCGCGGTGATCCTGTCCGTCACGCTGGTAAACCGGGACACGGGACAGCCCGTGCTGCACCGACTGGACCGGGTGGCGAGCTTTCTCGCGGCGTGCCTCCTCATCACGGGCGCGAACCTCGCCCTGTCCGCCGGAGCCGCCCTGCCCCTGGCCGGACTCGCGGTCCTCGCGGCGGCGCTGGCGACGTGGCTCGCGGTGAGCGAGACGGAGGTCATCACGCAGGCCCACAGGATGGTCCTGGCGGCCCTCCCTCGCCTTTCATTGCACCGGCAATCGCGCTAGACACCGCAGACGCAACCGGCTGAAACCGCCCATGTCTCCATTTCTCCGGATCGCCAGTCAGTTCCGCCTCCGGCTGGCGCCTGCGGGTCACGCCCGCCTCGATGTCGTGCCTCCCTATGTGCGCCCGCCGCGCTTGTGGCTGCTGTCCCTCAGGAAGGTGCTGGCGGTGGCCGGCTTCGCACTGGTCTGCTTCGTCTGGGGCATGGGTTTCGGGCTGACGGCTCCGGCCCTGATCCTGTTCTTCGCCGCACCGATCCCGATCCTCGGCGCCATCGCCATCTGGGCCATGCCCGAAGCGAAGGTCGCGCCGACGCCTTCGCTGGCGCGGCTAACATTCGCCTATATCGGCTGCATGCTGCTCTGGCCAAGCTACATAGCCCTCGCCCTGCCCGGTCTGCCGTGGATCACGATGACCCGGCTAACCGGCGTGCCACTGCTGGTGGTGCTGGCGATCTGCATCGCCTCTTCAGCGGAATTCCGCCAGTCGCTGGGCGCCAGCCTGAAGTCATCGAAGGTGGTCGCCAACCTGTTCCTGGGCTATCTTGGCTTCGCATTGCTGTCCGTGTTCCTGTCGAAGCAGCCGATCGGCTCGCTCAACCAGTTCTTCAACATGCAGATCGGCGCCACCGCCTTCTTCATCGGCGGCGCCTACCTGTTCCTGACACCGGGACGGGCGACGCGGATGGTGGGCTGGCTGTGGTTCTGCGCCGTCGCCGTGGGCGTGATGGCAGTGTTTGAGTTCCGTCTGCAGCGACCGATCTGGGCCGGACATGTCCCGTCCTTCCTGAAGATCGAGGACCCGTCCGTCGAGCGCGTCCTGGCGGGCGTGTCGCGATTGGGCGTCTACCGTGTCGCCGGGACCTTCAACGTATCGCTGGGGCTGGCGGAGTTCATTTCCCTGATCCTGCCGTTCATAATCCACTTTATGATCGGACCGTTCCGCGCTTCGACCCGGATGGCCGCCGCTGCGTCGATCCCGTTCCTGCTTGGGGTGGTGTACCTCACCGGCGCGCGACTGGGCATGGTGGGCTGCTTCCTCGCGATCGTCCTCAGCGGCCTGATCCGGGGGCTGCAGACCTGGCGGCACCAGCCGCGCAGCTATCTGGCGCCCGTGACTGTGCTCAGCATCGCGGGGTTGACCGGCCTTGTGATCGCCGCTGCGACGTTCGTCGGCCGGGTGCATAGCCTGGTCAACGGCGGCGCCGCCGGTCAGATGAGCAATGACGGCCGCAAGGTGCAGTGGGCGATGGGTCTACCCAAGGTCTGGGCCCGCCCCTGGGGTTATGGCCTCGGCAATTCCGGCGAGGTGGTCGGATACGCGCCGGCGGGCTTCTACACCCTCGACTCGGACTACCTGTCCAAACTGATTGAGTTCGGCATCCTCGGCAGCCTCATCTACTACGCGATCTTCCTGGTGTCGGCCTTCAACGCGGGCCGCGCGACCCTTGGCGCGCCACCGCAAAGCGGCGAGACCGACCTGCTGGCGCCGCTGACGGCGTCCATGGTCATCAATTTCATCCTGAAGTCGGTCTTTGCCTCAGCCGCGGATGACCCGATCATCTTCATGTTTCTCGGGATGATCATCGCCCTGCGGTACCGGGCGTCCGGCGCGTCGGGCGTCGTCGCAAGCCCTGTCCGCCCGCGATGACGTCGCAGCCCGCCACCGGGATCGAGCCCGGTTTTCAGCACTTTGTGCTCACCCGGTATTTCGTCCGGTTCAGTGACGCGCCGCAGGATGCGGTCACGGGTTCGCCTGAACAGAGAGCGTGGCTGGCCGAGCGACTTGTGCTGTTCCGCCGCTATTGTCTGCCCTCGGTGACGGCCCAGACGGTTCAGGACTTCACCTGGCTGGTCTACTTCGACCGAAACACGCCGGCGGACGCCCTGGAGCAGGTGCGCGAACTGGTCCGCTCGCATCCGAACATCCATGTCATGCTGTGCGACCGGTTCGACGACGAGGTCCGGCGCCGGGATATCGCCGCCCTGCTGCGTCCCGGAGTCGGCTGGTTGCTGACCACACGGCTGGATAATGACGACGGATGGCGGGCCGACTTCGTTCAGCGGCTGCAGTCCGAAGTCAGACCGGGGCGGCGCGAATTCCTGAACTTCCCGACCGGCATCCTGCTGTACGACGACATGACCTTCCTGTACCGCCATGACAGCAACGCCTTCATCTCCTTGTCGGAGCCGGCGGACGACTTCGTCACCGTCATCTGCGCCCCGCACACGGACCTGTCAGCGCACGGGACGATCCGCCAGCTGCCGCCGCAGCCCGCCTTTATCCAGGTGATCCATCCGGGCACACGTTCCAACAAGCCACGGGGTGTCCGGGTGCACCGCCTGCTCGCCCTCGCGGGGTTCGAGGCCCTGTTCGGCGAGAACACGGACGCGGACGCCGAGACCGACTGGCGCATCGTCGGCTTCAACGCCACCCGCGCGCTCGCCTGGGCGGCGAGGGATCGGTTGATTGCGCTGGGTCGCGGGCTGGCGATGCAGTTCAGATCCAGGCGACCCGCCTAGTCAGCTCCCCTGGTGTCTCACGCGGAATATTGCGGCGTTCAATTTTCCAATAAAGAGTTCCATTTCGGGCAGGTATTTTTTCAGGCCCAGCGTGGGCTTTTCAATAAAATGCCAGGAAAACGCTGCAAAAGCCGAAGCAAACACCATCGCTATGACAAAATTCACATACCAATGATGAGTCCAATCGCCGATTTCCGAAATCGACTGCTGGATGACAAATCCATATAAATACAGACCGTAGCTGTAGTCCGCCCCGCGAAGGATCGACAATTTCCTTGGATTCAAAAGTCCGAGGAAGACTGTCAAATACGCCGCCGGGATCTCGACAAAATATTCGAGATTGGGATCACCCAGACAGACCACCATGAGAATAGTTGCGACCACCGCAAAATATGGATTCCAAGGTATTTTATCGCGAAATTGATAGACAACAATCGCAGATAGAAAGGAGAAGACCAGAACGACACCTGGAACCCCAAGACCGAAAGCCAGATGATTCCGTACACTGTGGATTTTATAAATATAAAATCCAACGATCATACCGGCCACTATTGCGATAAAGACGGTTCGGCGCTTTGTAATGCCGACGATCGCCAGACCAGTAAGCGTGATGTAACAAGCCAACTCTCGTGGGACTGTCCAAAGCTGACTGTTTACAACGCCTCGAATGGGATTATCTTCAAAAAGACCAGGCAATTGATACTGTATTTCGCCAACTATATTAAGAAAATAGTGCGCAAATAGCGGGTCTCCGAAATAGGACGACAGGGAATAATCGGTCAGAACGGGACCCAACACCAACGCGCTCAGCATCACCTCAACAGCGAGCGCCGGAAATATGCGCAGGAACCGGAGGCCGACAAATGTCGAGATTGCCGCCGTACGATACAGGCTTCCCGCCACCAAAAACCCGCTCAATGCGAAAAACATCGGCAGGATCGCTGTGATGGCCGGGCGAATCGGACTGGAGAGAACCTTGGCGTAATAGGAGGCACCGTATGAAACACCAAACGCATGCCATGCAATCACGGACACGGCCAGAAGCAGTCTGAGATAGTCAAAACCGGTTGAACGGCCGCCTGTTTCGACGGATCGCACGCCGATGGATGGTCCAGACATGAACTCTCGAAGCATCAGTATTTCAACTCCACGGCACTTCAGTTCGACAAGACCGGCGTCATCGATCTACATTGGCGGAAACGGCAATATGGTTATCGGCAACTTCATCTTGAGCGTAAGATCATATTTCAATTCAATCGGGTCATACGTCCGGAACAATACGCCGGCCTCATAATCAAGAATAGCGTTTGCAGACCCGAACACGCCGGGCCTGGTGTACCGCTGCATGACGCTGGCAACAGGCCACGCGAGCAGGCAATGTCCGCGCGTCGGAATGCAAGCATTATGCTCGACCACCACATCATCCGTGCGGTCACTGACGCTAAGAGACGTGGTTATATTGTTACTTATCTGGATGCGACTCGATCGATCACCGGTCTTTCCAGGAAATACGTTGATGCTGGGTCGGACGTCAGGTTCAACTTCGACGGATTTTGCCCAACAGTCGCCCAGCTTGACGTTGACGCAGTTCAGCAGCCTTCCGGAATCCGCGAGCACAATGTTGTTGGTGAGGCTCAGGTCATGAACGCCATAGTAGGCGATACCGTGGACGGCGTCGGTGATGACCTGGTTGCCGGTCACGGTGACAGTCTGCCAGACGCCGTCGAAAGTATCGATCCCCTGAAGATAGCCGGGCGACGTCAACCGCTTGTCAGCGATACGGATCACCCTGTTGTTGCGGATCACGACGTTGCGCACGATCGCCTGCATGGAAACCGGCTGCCCTTGCATGGCGTCCCGGTGGAAGCCGTCGCCGTCCTCGAGGCTATTGGTGATCAGGTTGTTCTCGATGATCAGGTTGCTCGAACCGTAGTCGATCCCATCATCCGCGAACCAGTCGATGGTATTGTTGCTGATCAATACGCTGTCGGATTGCTGCGTCTGCAGCCCGAATCCGATATTGCGCAGTGTGTTTCCAGTTATTGAAACACAGCGGCCATCCGTGTCGAGCAGGCCGCTCGCACGCCGGGTCACCCAGTTTTCCAGGGTCCAGCCGCTGACGTCCTGCTGCGAAATGAACGCATTGTGGTCAAAGATGATGTCCGTATGCGGACCGCGGACCGTCACCAGGAAATAGTCCTTCTTCGTCGTGCCTCCTTCGGCGAATACGCCCGTAGGATTGGTTCCGACGAAGGTCAGGCCGCGAAAAGCCCACTTCTCGGCGCCAAGGATCTCCAGATGGGTGATCTCGGGATGCTCCCCCGGAAGGGCTGCGATCGTGACGAAGCTACGGTTGGCGTAGCCAATCACGCCCCGGCCGACATAACCTTGGAGCTTCACGACGCCGTGGTTCCCGGACAGGAGATAAACCGTGTCGCCGCC
Organism: uncultured Caulobacterales bacterium; assembly: GCA_903851655.1. Lineage (GTDB taxonomy): Bacteria > Pseudomonadota > Alphaproteobacteria > Caulobacterales > Caulobacteraceae > CAIMFV01. The sequence continues at coordinate 18,001 of CAINOV010000091.1, read as the reverse complement.
ACGCACCAGACCCGGCGCTGACCCGCCAAACAGGCTCGCCAGCCCCTGCAACGGCGGCGCGGTTTCAAAGCGTCGATCCTCGACCACTTCCTGCAGCGTTCGCCAAGGATGCGCGCGGGAGCCGTCCCCCAGGCGCGAGCCGCGCCGCGGATCGACGTAAAAGAAGCGGCCGCCGGACGTCCCGGCGGGCGGGCGGGCGCATCCTGGATAAACGGCCAACCCCGTCGCCGTGGCCGGAACAGCTGTCGCCAGAAGCAGCAGGACCACAAGCCAGAGCGGCCGAAGCGTCGTGATCATGCGTGGGTTCCGTGGATGTTGCGATCGACCGCTTGCGCCTGTCTTATGCCTCGCCTAGCCCAGCGGCAAGCCGGGCGGCCGACGGCCCTTCCGTCCCCGGTTATTTCGCTTGAAGGCGGGTGCGGGACGCTCCAGAACAGCGGTCACTCACACGTGTCTGGGAGGTGCTCGGGTTGCAGAGCCTGTTCGACTGGATCTCCATCCTGATCTTTGCCGGCCTGGTCGTTCTCTACCTGCAGAGATCCATGGCCGAGGGCCCGCCGACGGACCGGATCGCGCACTATGCTCCGCCGGCGGTGGGGTGCGCCGCCGGGACCTTCGTCGGCAACCAGGGTGTGACCGACGCCCGGCCGGAATTGCAGCTGCTGGCGGCGGCGATCCTCGTCGCCGTAGTGGTCTATATCTTCCAGGTGCTCAAGCCATTTGGCGGCCGGCCCCTCAGATAGCCCGCGCCAGCGCCGTACCCAGCAGCACCTTGCGCCGGGCCGCCGGGATCGCGGCCAACAGCTCCGGCGCGAAGTCGCGAAGGCTGGCGACCGGCGCCGCGGTCGAGGACACCGTGCGGTTCAGGCGCACCAGGACCCCGTCCGGCACGGACCCGGCCATCGCCGCGCGGATGCGGTCGACCCGCTGTTCCTGCACGGTCTGGGGCAGATACTCCCCCAGCCGCGTCCAGTACAGCACCTGCTCGATCCGGTCCCCCCGACGCACGGTCAGGCTCCGGGCCGGCAGGGCGGCCGTCGCGGACAGCGGCAGTCGGACAGCTTCGCTGGCGACAATCTCGAACCCGAAGGCCGGATAGCAGACCTCGGGCCGGTGCAGCTGCAACGCGTTGCTCTGCGTGTCCCCCCAGGCGAGCAGCAGCATCACCTGCACGCCGGTCCGGGCGTTGGTGTAGAGCCGTCCCACCGACTGGCCGTACAGCCGGGAGGCCAGACTGCCCTCTTCCTTCGGCGCCACCTCATCGTCCATGTCGGCCGAGGTCCAGTCCCCGAACCGGCGAGGCGCGATGTCCTCCAGCCTGTCGGCCCCCAGCAGGGATATGCGCCGCCGAGGGGTCAGCCCATAGCCGGCGACGCCGGCGGCCGCGCAGGCCCCGCCGATGAGGAGATCGCGACGGCGGCTCACTGCGGAGCTCCGCGCATCCGCTCCAGCCGGGACACCAGCTGGTCGAAGGCGAACACCAGGCCCAGCGCGACGGTGAACACCACCATCCCCGCAAAGCCGTGCAGGAAGCCCTGGGCGGCGTCGTTGCCGGCGAAGTAGGTCAGCAGGATCAGGATCATGATCCGGGCGATATTGGCGACGATGGCGATCGGGATCAGGGCGGCGGTCAGGATCACGGAGCGCCGGACCGACGACCCGTGCATCAGGTGGATATAGAACAGGCCGACGGCCAGCAGGCCGAGGATCGAGTTCATGCCGGAGCACGCCTCCTCCACCAGCAGCTGGTAGGACCCGACATCGATCGCAACGCCGTGGCTGACCACGGGCAGGCCGGCGAGGGCCAGGATCGAGGTCGCTGCGACGGATACGAAGATCTTGAGCGGCGCGGTCACGGCCAGCAGCACGATCGCCGGCGGGGGGATCAGAAACGCCAGATACAGGAAGGGGAACCCGTTCGCCCGCAGCGACGCTCCGCCGAACCGGGACTGCAGGATCGCCACGCCGGCGCCCCATACGCCCATCATGGCCGCGGTCTCGAAGTCATAGGCCCGGCCGATGGCGTAGGCGACCAGAGCCGGCGTCAGGATCGCGGCGGTGACCCAGCCACGGCCCGGCGACCCGTGCGCCACAAGGCCCGGCCAGGCCCGCCAGATCAGCCAGGCGCCGGTGGCCAGGATGATCGGGCCGTCTGACCCCGCCTCGGTGGACCAGGTCCCGGCGGCCAGGGTCGCCAGGGCGGGGACCGCGATCACGGCGAACCCCAGCAGCAACGGCCACTCCGCCAGCACTCGCCGCACCTGCGGGGTCAGCCACGACGGCGCCGCGCCCATGGCCTCAGGCCTGGTTCAGGATCGTGCCCACCACGCGGGCGTGGTCGCCCTCGATCTGCGAGGCGAGGGTCTTCACGTCTTCGGCGAAGGTCCGGTCCTTCGCGGCCACGATGACGGCGTAGCCGGCGACGGTGCAGATGCGGCGGCCGTCGGCGCAGATATTGGCCGGCGGGGTGTCGATGATGGTGAAGTCGTACTCCCGCAGGCAGAAGTCCATCAGCGCCTTGAAGTGGGCGCCGGCCAGGAGTTCCTGCGGGTGCTCGGCCATGCCGCCGGAATAGAGGATCGACAGGTTCGGAGCGACGCCGGGGGTGATGTAGTCGCCGAAATTGTCGTCGCGGACCGCAAGGCACTGGCTGAGGCCCGCATGGCGCTCCGCCGGGACGTACATCCGATCGACGGCGGGGTCGCGCAGATCCCCGTCGATCAGCAGCGTGTTGACGCCGGCCTGGGCCAGGACATAGGCGAGGTTCGCCGCGACAAAGGTGCAGCCCACGCCCTCGCTGGCCGCGCAGACCGCCAGGGCGCGGCGACCCTCATGCAGGTGCTGGGCGATCAGATAGGTGCGGATGGCGCGGATGGACTCGGCGCGGACCGTGTCCGGCTGGAACTGGGCGACGATGTCGCGGGACAGCTCCACCTGCGGAGGGGCCAGGGCCGCGATCACCGGCGACGGCGTCTCCACGGGCGGCGGGGTCTCCGGCGCCGGCGGCGCCGGGTCCGGCGTGAGGATCGCCGCACCGACTCCCGGTTCGGCTGTCGCCGGATCGGGGGCCGCCGCCGGCCCGGCCGCCGACAGGGGCAGGGAGGGCCTCAGGCTCGGACGTTCCGGCAGGGCGAAGGGGTCCGACAACCCGGCGCCAACCGGCGCATCGCCCATGGGGACGAAGGGAACCGGGTCCGGCCCCACCGGGGGCGCGCCGGGCGGCCGGGGCTTTCGGGTCGTCATGCGCGCACCATGTTTCTGCGGCGGGGCCAGAGCGCGCGCAGGCGGGCTGCAAGGCCGCTGCGCGATCCCGGGCCCGCCGGCCGTTCGATGATCCCGATCAGGGGGGCGTCGATGATCGTGCGCAGGTCCTCGGGCCCGCGGATACGGCGGGCGAAGAACTCCACGATCAGGGCCACCAGCACGCCCATGGCGAACCCGAGCACGATGGAGCCCGGCACGATCAGGGCCATGTTCGGAAATTTGGGGCTGGAGGGTGTGGTGGCGCTGCCCAGCAGGGTCAGGCCGGAATCCGGCACGGCCGCCTGCAGGTGATAGTCCGCCGCCCGGGCCGAGGCCTTGGTGAACAGGTCGCGGCGGAGATCGACCTCGGCCTGGAGCTGCTGGAGCTTCACCAGTTTGTCGCTCTGGGCCAGCACCTTGGACTGCTGGGCCTTCAGGGCCCGGTCGATATTGTGCAGGGCCGCGCTGTCGGCGCCCGCGGACGATTGGAGGGCGGCGCGCTCCTTTTCCACGACTGCGGCCAGATTGGCCCGGCGGGCCTTCATGGCCATCAGTTCCGGATGGTTCGGCCCGAGGTTCTTCGACGCTTCGGCGATGGCGGCGTCAAGGTCGGCCAGCTGGACGCTGGCGGCGGAGGTCGTCGGCAGGATGGTGGTGGCGCCGGTGGACGCAGCCTGCCCGGCGAGGGTGTGCAGGCGCGTGGAGTCCACGTCGGTCTTGTCGTCCTGCAGGAAGATGCCGTTCTCGCGTTCGAACTGCGCCTTGGCGTTGGCGGCGGCGTCGAGCTCGTTCTTGGCCTTGATCGTCTCGGAATCGTACCAGGTGGCGTTCTTGTTGGCGTCGTCGCGGTTCAGCTCGAAACTGGTCTGGACATAGGCCTCCCGCAGGGCGTCGGCCACCGCGCGGGCGTCGCGGGGCTTGGTCGCGGTGTAGCTGATCTCCATGATGTTGCTGCCGTCCAGCAGCTTGGCCGTGGCGTTCTTGATGACGATGTCGGCGACCCACCGGCGGTAGTCCCGGTCGTCGTTCTTGGAGCGGTGCTGGTAGGCCTCGATCAGGTCCGGATCGGACATCCAGCCCACCTTGTCCGCCACCTGACCCGCGACCCGGTAGTCGGTGACGAGATCGAGCTGGGTCTGCACGAAACCCCGGGCGGCTGCGCCGAGCACCAGGCCGGTGACCGGGTCCGGCTTGATGGTGTTCAGCATCACGCGGGAACTGGCCTCCCAGCGGGGCGGCAGCGTCTTGGCCACCACCAGTGCGCCGGCGGACACGCTGACCATGGCCAGCAGGATCAAGAGCCGCCGCGCGACCAGGATCCTGAGGAACTGAATGATGCTCATGTTCGGGTTCCGCTTGCGGAGGGGATCAAAACAGGCCCTCGCCCACGACAATAACATCCCCCGCCATCAGCGGGTCATCCAATTTGGGCCGGGGCAGGACCTTGCCCTGGCGGGTGATCTTGATGTGCCCCTCGCTGCCGGCGTCGGTCAGGCCGCCCGCCCGACCGATCGCCATGCGCAGGGTCATGCCGGTCATGAGCGGAAAGGCGCCTGGCCCCTTCACCTGGCCGGAGATGAAGAACAGCTCCGCATGCGGCACATAGACCTTGTCCCCCGCCGCCACATAGGGATCCTGGCTGGCGTCGCCCGTGGCGAGCTCGGCGATCTTGAAGCGGCGCTCCCCGTCGGTCTCGGAGCGCAGCACCACATAGTCCGCCCCGCCATCGGCGACGCCGCCGACCCGGGCGATGATCTCGGAAAGGCGGTAGCCGCGGTCGATGGGGACAAGCCCCGGCTGGCGCACGTCGCCCAGCACCACGATGTAGCGGCTGGCGTAGGAGACGATGTCCACCTTGACGATGGGCTTGGCGAAATAGCCCCCGGCCTCGAGGCTCTTTGCGACACTGTCCGCGAAGTCCCGGGCGGTCTTCTTGCCGGCGTTCACGACGCCGAGATAGGGCAGCTGGATCGTTCCGTCGGACGAAATACGCCCCCGGGTCGTGAAGTCCGTCCGCCCGAGAACGGACACCTCGACCACGTCATCCGGGCCGAGAATATAGCTGGCCAGGGCCGCATTGGCCGTCTTGTCGTCGGCGGGGGCGGCGAAGGACGAGGAGACCGGACCGCCGAGGCCTGTTGCGACGAGCGCGAACAGCAAGACGATCCAACCGAACCCCCTGAACCGCTCAATTCCCGCCATGGATCACCCTCAGTACGTCACCGCTGCCGTTAACCCAGCTCGCCAGTCGGTGTAAGCAAAGGTTGCGGGGTTTGCATCCCTTTTTTGTTCGCGGGCGTCCAGCGTGAGCAGGACATGGCGGTTCACCCGGAAATTCACGGCGGCGTAGACCTCGCTGAGCGTGTCCGACGACAGGGTGGTGAAGATGACGAGATTGTTCGCCGCAAAGCTCTCGCGCCTCTGGTCGACGCCCAGTTCCACCGTGGTGCGGTAGCCGAGCTTCAGTTTCCCGCTGAGCGACATGAAGTCAGAAACTGTGAAATTGGAGTCAATTCTGACCGAAGGCTTCACGCTTCGGCCGATGTCGAGGTTGAGGCTGATCCGCGATGTCGGCGTGTAACCAAAGCTCGCGTCATAGTTGACGCCGCTGAACCGCGTCTGGGCGGTCTGGCGGGGCGTGAGCTGGACATAGGACACGTTCACATTGGCCGACAGCTTCGGCGTGACCTGCTTGGCGAGGTCAACCCCCGCCGCCAGACCGTCGAAACCGGCGGTCTTGCCGTTCAGGTCCACCCGGTTGGGGTAGACGATGTCGTCATACCGTCCAAACAGCGACACAACCCCCAGCGCCGGTCGGGCGTAGCTGAGCGTCGGGGTGACGCTGGTCACATTGGTGTCCGCGATGCTCTGCAGGGCGGCGCTGTTCGTGGTCCAGCTCTGGGAGACCGAGATCTTCGGCGACAGTCCGGACGGACGGGCGCACCCCACGTCGACCTCGACGGATTTGGTGGTTCCCTGGCTGCGCTGGACGCCGCTGTAGAGGTCCCGCTGATCGGTCTGGTGGGCGGCGTAGTCGCCGATCAGGGCCGCGGTGCAGCGCCCGAACTGGAGGTCGGCCCCGCCCTTGAGGTCCGTGTTCTGCCGGTTCAGCTGCTTGTTGTTGGCGTGATAGTCGTAGCCCGCCGCACCCTGGACAAACACATTCGCTCCGGCGAGCTTCGAAGCGACATCAATCAGCACGTGCGGCGAGGTGATGTAGTCGTCGCGCACCAGGCCCCGCAGAAGCGCCGTCGCGGCGTCGGTCCGGGCGACGTTGTTGTCGTATTGTTCCTGGACGCTGACCCCGATCGACGCGTGGGGCGTCAGAATGCCGGGGATGTCCTGGAGGCCGGGCAGGCCCTGCAGCCCGGGGAGGTTCAGCAGCCCCGAAGCCGTCGCCGGATCGGCGCCGGCGCCTGCTGCCGGAGCGCTCTGGGCGCAGGCGGTGGTGGCGACGCCGGCGAAGGCCACGGTCGCAAGGGCGACAAGCTGCAAATCCTTCGACGTCATGCGCGCATCCTGCAAGCTCCCGTTCGTCCTGACCGGGCGTCCTGACCGGGAACGGGGATCATAGCTGAGACGGACCCCTGTTACCATGATCCGTAATTCAACATTGTTCACTAAAAGTGTTATATCAGGGGAATTGCGCCAAACACATGGCGAGACAACAGAGGCCGGACGCCCTCCGTATGAAGGTCCCGCCGGCGTCGACGCCTCCGATGGTCGAGGATTTCAGGACTTGGGTCCGGATCAACACTTGCGCCGGCGTTAACCTGTCTTAACAGGTCAGAAGGGCGCCGGGTGGAAGAAGAAGACCCGCACAGTATCGAAGAAGATCCGCAGCTCCAGACCGACGCTCCAGGTCTCGATATAGGCAAGGTCCCACCTCACCCGCTCCGCCATCATCTCCGGCACCGGCGTCGCGCCCCGGCAGCCGCGAACCTGCGCCAGTCCGCTCAGACCCGGCCGCACCAGAAAGCGGGCCTCGTAGGTCGGGATGACATCCGCATAATACGCGTCATGCGCTAGCGCGTGCGGCCGCGGGCCGATCAGGGACATCTCGCCCTTGAGCACGTTCAGCAGTTGCGGCAGCTCGTCGATGCTGGAGCGCCGCAGGAAGCGACCGAAGCCGGTCGTTCGGGTGTCATTGGCCGAGGCCTGGACGATCTCGCCGCCGTCTTCCACCACCCGCATGGTGCGGAACTTGTAGATGACGAAGGTCCGGCCGTTGAGCCCCGTGCGCCGCTGCTTGAACAGGGCCGGTCCCGGGGTTTCGATCCGGATGATCAGCGCCAGAAGCAGCAGGAACGGCGACATGAAGATCAGCCCGGCGACGGCGAAGGCCAGGTCCAGGCCGCGCTTGAGCCGGGACGCGCCGATCCGCGCTGCGCCGGCGACCAGGCGCGGGCTCACATCGGCGACCTCCCGGCAGGCCGGGTCCGGCGTCGGCGGGGACGAACCCACCGACGCCGGCGGCGCGCCGGTGCGGATCAGATCGGGACCCGTCACGACGTCGAGGCGCGGAGATCCGCCGGCGTCATGCAGCTCCGGCGGATCGATGGGGCTGAAACTGATCGTCCTGTCCGCGGCACTTCTCAAACTCATGAACGCCCCCGCCCATGTCCGGACAGTCCGCACAGACCCAGGGGCGACGCGACAGGGGCGACCGGACCGACCTTGGTCGGCTCGGCGCGGCCCCCACCATCCCTCAACAACATCGAGCGTTTGAACACTCTGGCCCTCTGGCTACGGATCAATCATGGCGCTTCGTAGGCGACGCCGGCGGGACCTGGACTGCGACCCGACCCGGTTCGACCGGAACAGCCGCCGACCCAGTCTGATTCGCGACGCCAATCCGGCGGTGGACCATCTACAACATGACCGCGGACGGCCATGAAAGTCAGACACCTGTGAGGCGAAAAATTTTTCGTCATCCCGGGACGGCGGTGCGCCGCTGCGGTCTATTGGCAGTGAAAGTGCTTGTTCCTGTTCAACTTTCAGACGACGAAAGGCCCCGTCGCCGTTAGCCCTTACGGCGCCGCCGTCGGGGCAGACCCGGGCGCGCCGGGCTTCTTGGCCGGCTGGTACTGCGGGTTGAACCGGACGCCGGACTTACCCTGGGCGATCAGGTCATTCATCTTCCGACTCAGCGCCTCCTGGGTCCTCTGGCGCTTGATCAGGGCCGTCGCATAGCTCGATGCGGCGTCCCCGGTGAAGGGCTCGATACGGGTGGCGATGACCTGGTTGATCAGGAACACGCCATTGCCCTGGAAGGTGAAGACCTCCTTCGGCGGAAGCTTGATGATGGCGTCGATCAGACGGGGATCCGCGCCCCGGGCGTCGATGGTCGCAGGCTGGCGGGTGAACTTGGCGCCCTTCGCCGACAGCAGGGCCGTGATCTCCTGCAGGGTCTTCAGCGGCCCGATCTCGGCCACGATGTTCGGGTCGGGGGACTGGGTGACCTGGATCTGGTCCACCTCGAAGATCTTGCGCTGGGCGAAGAGGTCGGGATGGTCGGTCATGTAGCGACTGGCCTCCTCCGCCGTGGGCGCGGGGACGCCGTCCACCACCTTCTTCTGCAGCGTCTGGGCGAGCAGGCCCTGCTCCATGTGATCCTTCTGCACGGCGAAGTCCGGAGACTTGTCGAGGCCGTCCTTCTGCGCCGCCTGGGCCAGGATGGCGCGGACCACCATGTTCTCGAGCACGGCGTCCTGGGCGGCCTTGCGGGTCTTCGGATCCGGGAAGGTCTGGCCCGCCATCTCCGCCTGCAGGTCGGTGACGGTGATCTCCTTGCCGGCGACCGTGGCGACCACCTGGCCGGTCGGCGCCTTGCCGCCGCGTCCGTGGCACGCGGCCAGGGACAGACAGGCCATCGCGACCGTGGCGAGAGGGATCAACTTCCGCATGTTGTGTTCCAAGCCCCTTCAGCACGCCCGACGGCCGGCCGTCCGGTCCGCCCGTCGCGTCGCAACATCACCCTTGTGGCAGGATTTCATAGGGCGCCAAGCCAGCAAACTCAATTCGGGCAGGAAGGGGGGCGGAAAGGCTCAGGGTTGTCCGCACAGGTCATAAGGGTGCAGGAGAGGGTCCGCACCCCCGCCGCCGCCCGATGACCACCGGACCCAGAGATTGAACGACACCGCTTCCGATCCCCACGCGCCCGCCGGTCGCGGGCTGCGCATCGTGCTCGCCGCATCGGGCGGCGGGCACCTGCGCCAGCTGCTGGACGTGGAACCGGCGTGGGCGGGGCATTCGGCCACCTGGGTGACGGAGGACACCGCCCTTTCGCGAAGCCTCGCCGCCAGCCGCGACGTGCGCCATGTCGCCCATGTGGCGCTGGGTCAGGGGCGCCTGGGCGCGCCGCTGAAGATGGCCGCCCGGGGTTTGCGCAACCTCGTCCAGTCCATCGCCCATGTGACGTCCGTCCGCCCCGACGTGGTGATCAGCACCGGTGCGGGCTCGGCCTTCGCGACCCTCCTGTGGGCGCGGCTGTTCGGCGCGCACGTCATCGTCATCGAAAGCTTCGCCCGCTTTGACCACCCCTCCGCCTTCGGCCGGATCGCGGCGCCCTTCGCCCACGAGCGGATCATCCAGTCCGCGGCGCTGCAGCCGTACTGGCCGGATGCGAAGCTGTTCGATCCCCTGCGCACCCTTGACGGCGCCCCGAGGCCGTCCAAGCGCCCGCTGCTGTTCGCCACGGTGGGCGCCACCCTGCCCTTCGACCGGCTCGTCAACATGGTGGCGGAGCTCAAGGCGCAGGGGGGACTGCCCGAGGACGTGCTGATCCAGACCGGCGAGGGCGGCGCGCGGCCTGACGGCGTCACCTGCGTGGAGACCCTGCCCTTCGAGACCGTCCGCGAAACGCTGCAGGCGGCGGAGATCGTGGTCTGCCACGGGGGCACCGGATCGCTGGTCACCGCGCTTCGGGCCGGATGCCGGGTGGTGGCCGTTCCCCGGCGGTTTGCGCTGGGAGAGCACTATGACGACCACCAGAGCGAGATAACCCACGCCTTCGCGGCCAAGGGACTGATCGAGATCGCCGACACCACCGATGAACTGGCCGCCGCCATCGCCCGGCTGCGGTCGCGGCCGGCGGTCTGCGCCACGACGGACCACTCGGCCCTCACGGCGCATCTGGCGGGGCGGATGGCCGAGCTGGCCGCCCGCCGCCAGTCGCCGCCTAGGCCTTGACCGGCCGCTCCCGGGCCACGCTCAGCCGGGACTGCTCGCTCAGCAGCCACAGATAGCTGGGCACGCCCTCCTCGATGAAGCGATGGCGGCGGCCGAACTCGTCGTCCACCGCCTGGACGAGGATTTCCCGCGCCTCCAGCCGCTCGATGATCTCGATGCAGCGGGCGACATTGGCGGGATTGCTCAGCTTCTGGCGCAGCACCTCGAAGCTGAAATAACCGCCGGACTTCTGCGCCGTCTCGGCCAGCGCGCACAACAGCTCGATGGACTGCTTGTCGAGGCTTTCCGAAATGTGGTTCTGCGCCCGCCGGGACAGGCGGCCGTTGAATTCCGCCAGGGCCTCGGCCATGGCGATCTTCACGTCCTCGATCTTCACCAGGCTTTCGCCGGAGTCGATGGCGGCGAGGCCGGCGTGGTGGCTGAGCAGGCTGGCGATATAGGGCAGGCCGTTGGCGGCGCGGACGATGGCGCGCACGGCGTCGTCGGTGAAGGTCAGCCCGCTCAGCTCCTCGCCGTTGCGGACGAGGTCGCGCAGCTCGCCGGGCCCCATCGGGGGCACCTGCAGGGCGTAGACGTTCCGCTGGATCGAGGGGATGTGCTCCACCAGCTCGTCCAGATTGGCGGCGACGCCGGCGATGATGAACTGCACCCGGACCGAGCGGTCGGACAGGTTCTTCATCAGCTCGGCGATGTTGTGCCGGAATTCCGGCAGCTCGCAGCGATCGAACTCATCGAGAATGATCAGCACCCGCGTGCCGACGATGCGGGCCAGCAGGTCGCTGGCGACGCGCACGGTCACCGGGTTCGGCCCCAGCAGGTCCTTCAGCGTGGCGCCGGTCTCCGCCTCCGCCGTGGTCGGGTCGTACTGGCTGTGGAACAGCAGCGGAATGTTGCTGGCGATCGCCCGGAAGGTCTCGTCCAGATTGGAGGACGCGCCGCAGGACACATAGGTGACGATGTAGCGCGCGTCCCGGGCCGCCTGGCTCAGCACGTGCAGCATGGACGTCTTGCCGATGCCGCGGACGCCATACATGACCGTGTGCAGCCGCTGGTCCTCGATGGAGCGGATCATCGCCGTCAGCACCTCGCCGCGGCCGGCGAACATCCGCCGGTCGACCACGGGCTGGGACGGGGTGAAGGCCGCGCGGAAGCGCATCCGCGCCGCCGAGGTTCCGTCTCCGGGATGGGACGAGATCTGGTCGCTGGCCGTCGCCTGGAAGCGCGGGAAGTCGGCCGCCCGTTCCACGCGACGGACCCGCGAAGGCGGCGACGGCGACAACGGCGGCGCGGACGCCTGCGGCGCGCGATCCGCTGTGCGCGGCGTCTGCGCGCCCCCGCGCCGGGAAATCTTTGAAAACCAACCCAAGGGTCCCTCGGAGCTCAAGCGCGAAAATCTTTCTTACCAAGTTGTTCGGGCAAAACGAGGGCCTTCATAGCATGGCCGAACCGCCTCGTCGCGGCGTTGTTGGCGGCGGTCCCGTCTCTCCGGCCAGCCCCGCGCGCCAACCCTCGAGGGCGTAACCCATCTGACGCCAGGCTCGGCGCTTGCCGAACTTCAGGGCGATCAGGACGAGGTCCGCCAGGATCGCCAAGGGCGCGTGGCCGGGGAAGCACTCACGGGTCAGCAGGATCTTGTTGCGCTCGTTGAGATAGACCGGCGTTCGCCCCCGCGTGCGAAGGTCGACGTCATTCCCGGTGGTGGTTCCCTGGTGGTGAAGCACCGGCGCGTCCGGCGCGAAGCCGAGCCGCAGCCCCCGTTTCCGGGCCCGCAGACACCACTCCACCTCCTCGCAATAGAGAAAATAGTGCTCCGCCATCGGGCCGCAGACCGCGAGGAAGCGCCGGCTGACCAGCATGGAGGCGCCGTTGAGATAGGACTGGCGCGCTTCGATCTCGGACGGGTCCGGTTTCACGTCGCGCGGCGTCCCGTGGCCGATGGACACGGCCCGGGCCATCCAGGGCCGCCAGATCCCGCCATAGGACTGCACCCGCCCGTCCGGCAGATGGAGGGCGCCGCCCACGGCGTCCACATCGCCGATCCGCAGCCGCGCCACGTAACGGGCCAGGGTCTCGGGATGCGGCTCCGTATCCGGATTGAGGATCCACCAGGCGTCCGCGTTCGGAGATTCGGCCAGCCCCCGGTTCACGCCGCCGGCGAACCCGGTATTGCCGTCGGCCAGCACGCTCCGCACCCGTTGCCCGCCGGGCAAAGCCGCGGGAAGGGCGTCGACCAGGGTCTGGAACGCCGCCGGCCCGCCATTCTCGACCACCACTACCGAAAAGTCGGCGTGGGTGGCCGCCGCCAGCGCCGCAAGGCAGCGGACAATGTCCTCCGGATTCCGGAAACCGACGATGACGATGCTGACGTCGGTCATGGTGACGACGGCGAACGCCGCATCAGCGCCAGACCGTCGAAGAACCGCCAGATCCTGATACGTGCAAGGGTCAAGGACGCTCGGGCGCGATGGCGCGTCGATGCGAGTTTTGGCGTCAACCAGACCCTCGGCAAGTGGACCGCAATCGACAGGGGGGTCGCCAATGTCCGCGCCAGCCAGATCCACCGCCCCCCCGGTCGGCGGCAGACCAGCGCGAAGGTTTCCCGATGGATCCGCCGCCATTTCAATGTCAGCTCCGTCCAGGTGGCCCGGGCGGGGTGACCCACCGCCGCGGTCGGCTCATAGACCAGCGAATAGCCCAGCGACTGAGCGCGACGGGACCACTCGACGTCCTCGGATATGCCCGACCCGAACCCGCCCACAGCGGCGAAGGTCGTTCTCAGACAGAACATGTTGCCTGCGCCCGTAAACTTCTTGCGCTCGATGTAGGTCTTGAAGTCGAAGGCGAACACGCGCTCGAACGCCTCCGGGCCGGACAGGTCGGACTCATCCCGCACGAGGACATCCACGCGTCCGCCGACCACATCGCCCCGGGAAAGTCCGCCGATTCCGCAAGACACCCAGTCGGGATCCGCGACGCAGTCCGCGTCGATGAACGCCAGCACATCGCCCGTCGCCAGCGACACAGCGCCGTTGCGCGCCGGACCCGCCCCCCGTTCGGAGACCGTGACAAGCCGAGCACGCTGGGCGATGACCGCGTCGACGGCCGCCACCCCCTCGGGTGAGCCATTGTCAGCCACGATGATTTCCAGAGCGCCTTCCGGATATGTCTGGCGCTTCAGGGCCGCCAGGCACACGTCCAGCCGGTGCAGGTCGGCATAGTGCGGAACGATGACACTTACCGTAGGGTCCTGGGTCAACTGGCCGTCCACAATCGCGCTTGATCATCCGATCCCGCCTTCTTCGCGGATTATTTCGGGCCTGTCGCCCCTTCCATCGCCCATCCCGACGATTTCGCATGAGAGGCGAAAAAGCTTCGACCAAACGCGTCGGGGTCGGTTGAGCCTGCTCAACGCGCTTGATAGTCATGAGAAGGAAACCGCGGCGCGCCCTTCCGGGACCATCGCCGCCCGGCGCGACGCAAACCAGAGACGACGCAGCAGAGAGCCCATATGCACCAGACCTTTAGAGCCGCACTGCTTTTCAGTCTGCTGGCCCTGTCATCCGCTGCGACAGCGCAGGACGCTCCGGCCAAGGCTGGCCCCACGACGCCGGACCAGCCGACGATCCTCGTGACCTCGGTCGTTCCCGGCGTGAAGTCGCCGGGGGGGAACTACTCGGGCGCCGTCGTGCAGTTCGACCTGGTCAATGCCGACCTGCAGAAGTCCCTCTCGGGACAGTCGACCCGGCTGGTGATCGACATCGACTGCGCGGGAGAGAAGATCCGCGCCCGCAACATGATCGTCTACAAGGAGCCCAAGCAGGGCGGGGCCGCAGCCGAGGTGCGGATCAAGGACGACTGGGAAAGCTATCAGGGGGGCGCGTACCTGGCCGACGTCGCGCGGTCGATCTGCCGGCAGGACGGGAAAGCCGGCCTGGATGTGGCGTCGGCGGCGACCGCCCGGCCGCCGCTTGTGGCGCACTCGCCCATGCCGTCCGCCGCGCGAAGCCCGGCGACTGCGACGGCGACGCGAAAGGGGTCACGCGCCTGGGTCCAGTTTGTGTCCAGTTCGTCCAGATCCGAGGTCGAGGGAGATATCGCCAAAGTCCGTGAACACCTTGGCGCCCAGATTGGTCAGACCCCACTTTCCATTCAAACCGCCGTGATAAAAGGAACGAGCCACTACCGTGGGCGCGCCGGCCCATTCAGTGAACAAGCAGATGTCGACACTTTCTGCAAAAGTGTCGTCGAAATGAAGTTTCAATGCTTAATTATGCAGGGCGTTAAGTAATTTAATGGGCGCAAAAGCCTTAGAACCTAACAAATACTATCAAAAATTTGCGAAATTGTCGGGGTGACCCGATCTCCAGCCGGAGGCTTAACGAGCATTAACGAATTATTTGAAGCCTGAAAGTCTTGAGCGCACCTTAACTTGTCTGGTAAATTCGCCTCACAGGGGAGACGCGTTGCGGACAGACCGGGTGCAGTGCGATATACTTTTCAAGATTCGAAACGGGGATGCTGCGATGTCGGCGAAGCTTTTTATCGGTGCGGTTGCGGCGTCGCTCATGATCGCCGGATCGGCGAATGCGACGGTCAAGAACCTGGTGAATGACGGAACCTTCACCGGCGCCGGCGACCCGGGCGGCTACGCGACCTATTACGCGGTCAAGCCGATGGGTGGCTGGACAGTCTATCACGGCAGTGTCGACCTCGTGCATAAATATTGGTCGACCCCGCCGGGCGGTGGTTACAGCGTCGATCTCGACGGCAACTCGCCGGGCTGGCTGGGTCAGCAGGTCGACTTCACGCACGCCGGGAAGTACTCGATCTCCTTCTATCTTTCGGCCAACCCCGACGGCGGCCAGACCCCCAAGTCGGTTGAGGTCAGCATCGGCGACCAGACCCAGGATTTCACGATCACGCCGGGCGTCGGGCACAACCTGACCTGGACCAAGGAATACTTCCAGTTCAACGAGGCGCCGGGCGGCGGGCCGACCATCTCCGACACACTGTTGTTCCGGAGCCTCGACAAGAACACGCCTTACGGGATCGTCCTGGCCGATGTGGTCGTCGGCGCGCCGGAACCGGCAACCTGGGCGATGATGCTGGTCGGCTTCGGCGGTCTGGGCGCCGTCCTCCGGATGAACCGCCGCCGGACGCTTGCGACGGCCTGATCGGGCGACCCTCGAGACACACGACAAGCGCCGTCGGCCATAGGGCCGGCGGCGTTTTCGTCTGAGACCCCAAAACCGGCGACCACGGGGCGATTGCCGACCGGCGCCGTCGAGGCTAGGCTGCCGTGGCGGGTGAATTGTCACTCCTGATGGCCCGGAAGGTGCTTTCGCTTGTCCAGACTGCGCCTGTCCGCACGCTGGCTGATGTCGCGCCGGCCCTGGCGCGCGGGCCTCGCCGTCTGGGTGATGACGGCGCCCCTGGCCCTCGCCTGGGCGGAGCCGGGCGGGTCGGATCGCGGCTTCAGCATCGATGACGTCGCCCTGAGCGCCGCCGTCGCCCCGTCCCCGGTCACCACCGTCCGCGTCCGCATCGAACTGCTGGCCGAAGAGAGCCGGACCGCCCTCAACGGACAATCTGCGGACCTTCTGCTGGATGCGGACTGCGACAGGCGGCGCACCCGCCTGCGCAAGGTGACCGTGTACCGCGCCCCGCATCAGGCGGGCTCCGGCGCCCTGGCGAGCGCGCCGCCAGACTGGCTCCCCTTCAGCGCCCACTCCTACGCCGCGCAGATCGCCGAGGGTATCTGCGCGCGGCGGGGCGAACTGGCGGCGGCCGCCGCACCGACCGGTGACGCAGCGGCCGCAAGCCTGCGCCCTCCGCCACAGCCGTCCCCTCCCGACCCAGGCGCCGCGCCGCGAACTGCGGCGCCGGCGGAGCCGTCCGCGCACGCGCCCCTCTCCCCCGCCGCCCCGATCGCCGCCCCAATTGCCGCCTCGGTCGCAGCGCCGGTCGCCGCACGCCATCCGGCGACGGCGGCGTCACAGTCCGGCGGCGTGCTGATCCAGTATCTGTCGAGCACGGTCCAGGCGGACATCGACCAGGCGGCGGCGAGGATCCGCGATCGGCTTGGCGGCGATCTCGCCGGCCTGACCCTGGCCACCCAGACGGTCACCCTCCGCGGACACACGCACTATCGCGGCCGGGTCGGCCCGTTCGCATCGGTGTCCGAGGCGCAGGCGTTCTGCGTCAAGGTCCGGCGACTGGGGCTCGCCTGCCTGCCCCTGGCGACGGGGCCCGCGCACGGCTCCTGAATCAGGCCGAGTCGCCCACCGACCGCGAAAGGCCTCGCGCCGGCGTCCTGCTGGCCCAGAGGATCCGCGCCCGCCGCTGAGCCCAGGGGTCGATGGACCGGCTCGCCAGATAGCTCAGCAGAAGCACGACTCCGCCCACCGGCAGGACCAGCCACGGGGCCCGGTGCGCGCGCGCCGCGTCGCACAGCCACCCCGCAATCCTCAGCGCCGGGGCGTGGAACGCGTAGACCCCATAATAGAGCTGGCCCGACACGGCGGAGATGGCGGCCAACCACGCCGGCGATCGGGCGGCGGCTGCGAACGACACAATCACCGGCAGAAGCAGCGCCACGGCGCCCACCTCGTAGATCCCGTCAAGGGCCGCAGGCATGGGGACGGCCAACACGGCCAAGAGCATGAGGAGCACCGCCCAGGTCGGGATCGACGGCGCGGTCCAGCGGACGCTGACGAACTTCGCCAGCGAGACCCCGATGCAGAACGCGAACCCGGCGCGGGCGGCGCCCCAGCCGGCATTGCGGACCAGGGTGCCGAAGTCGAGGCCGCCGTGCTGGATCGCGGCGGAGAGCACAATCACCCCCGCCGTCGAGATCAGGCTGGCCAGCACGGCGCCGTTCAGACGTCGCCAACCAAAAATCAGCACAAGATTGAGCCAGACTTCCCAGATCAGCGTCCAGAACGGGAAATCGATCGGCGCCACGTCGCTCTGGCCCGACAGGGATGGAAACGGGATCATCGCCATGCCGGCTGCGGTTTGAAGCATCAGCCGGAGCCCGTCCGGGTGAGCGGTCGTGATGATGATGGCGACAAGCCCGAACACGAGGCCCGCATAGGCGATGGGCAGGATCCGGACCAGCCGCTCAAACGCCACGTCCCGGGCCAGGACCCCGGCCGCAAACTTGGGGCCGAAGCGCGTGCAGAGCAGACACCCGCTGATCATGAAGAACGTGTCGACACACAGGGTTGCGTGCGGCAAGGCGAGCTGGACGCCCGTCAGCATCGTGCTGTGGCTGATCATGACCAGCATGGCGCAGAGGAAGCGCATGAGGTCGAACGCACTGTTCCGTTGCGGCACACGCGCTGAGCCGGACGTGTGCGGTGTGCCGGACATGTGATGCTCCTGCGCCGCGGACGGTGCGTTCCGCGGGGGCGCGCTGCAAGCGCCGCGCCAGTTTGCCACATCCCCAGCATGCATCTTCGAATTGAATTTACAATTTTGTAAAACCTGACCCTCTTTCGCGCAAAAATGCCGCGGATGGAATTCAAAGGTTGTAAATCACGTTCTTCTATACATGTTCCGGTGG
>CAINOV010000090.1 GCA_903851655.1 uncultured Caulobacterales bacterium | reverse complement strand
GGGCGATATCTTCATCGACTGCTCCGGCTTTCGCGGCCTGTTGATCGAGGAGGAACTGCACGCCGGCTATGAGGACTGGTCCCACTGGCTGCCCTGTGATCGGGCGCTGGCGGTTCCCTGCGCCAGCGTGTCGCCGCTGACTCCCTATACCCGCTCGACGGCCCGGTCGGCGGGTTGGCAATGGCGGATTCCGCTGCAGCATCGCATCGGCAACGGCCTGGTCTACAGCAGCGCCCACCTGTCCGATGACGCGGCCGCCGCCACGCTGCTGGGCGCCCTCGACGGCGAGGCCCTGGCCGACCCGCGGCCGCTTCGCTTCAAGGCCGGCATGCGCCGCAAGGCGTGGAGCCACAATGTCGTGGCCATCGGCCTGTCCTCGGGGTTCCTCGAGCCCCTGGAGTCCACGTCGATCCACCTGATCCAGTCGGCGATCGCCCGCTTCCTGAAGTTCCTTCCGGGAAAGACGATGATTCCAGCCGATATCACTGAATACAATCGGCAATCCGCCTTTGAATTCGAGCGGATCCGCGACTTCATCATCCTGCATTACAAGGCGACGGAACGGGACGACAGCGCGTTCTGGCGTCACTGCCGCGAGATGCGCGTCCCCGATACGCTGGCGGCCCGGATGGAGCAGTTCCGCGCCAGCGGCCGGATCTTCCGCGACAATGACGAGCTGTTCTCGGAGGTGGCCTGGTTCCAGGTCATGGCCGGACAGGGCGTCGAACCCCGCGCCTGGCATCCGCTGGCGAACAAGATCCCGGCTGCGGACCTCCTCGACTTCCTTCGGATCCTCGAGGCCCTGAACCAGCGGGAAGTCGATCAGATGACGACGCACGAGGCGTTCATCGCCCGTCATTGCGCGGCGGCGGCGGCATGACCCCCCTCCCGGTGCGCAGGCCGTCGACGGTCGCCTCATCCCCCATCCCAGCCGGAACGCCATGATCAGGGAACAGATTCTGCAGACCCTCGACCCGCAGGCGCGTCAACCCTGGTGGAAGGGTGCGGTGATCTATCAGATCTATCCGCGCAGCTTCCAGGACTCCAACGGCGACGGCGTGGGCGATCTGGCCGGCGTGACGGCGCGCCTTGAACACGTGGCGTCCCTCGGCGTCGACGGCGTCTGGCTGTCTCCGTTCTTCCGCTCTCCCATGTGCGATTTTGGCTATGACATCTCGGACTATTGCGATGTCGACCCGATCTTCGGCGCCCTCGAGGATTTCGACCGGCTTGTGGCCCGCGCCCACCGGCTGGGGCTGAAGGTGATCATCGACCAGGTCTATTGCCACACCTCCGACCAGCATGACTGGTTCCGCCAGAGCCGCGCCGACAGGACCAATCCCCGGGCCGACTGGTACGTCTGGGCCGACGCCCGTCCGGACGGGGCGCCGCCCTCCAACTGGCAGTCCGTGTTCGGCGGTCCGGCCTGGACCTGGGACGCCCGGCGCGGCCAGTACTATCTGCACAATTTCCTGACCAGCCAGCCGGCCCTCAACCTGCACAATCCGCTCGTCCAGGACGCCCTGCTCCAGACGGCGCGGTTCTGGCTCGACCGGGGGGTCGACGGCTTCCGCCTGGACGCCATCAACTTCGCCATGCACGAGCCGGGGCTGACGGACAATCCGCCGGTCCTGACGCCGGGCAAGCGGACGCGCCCGTTCGACTTCCAGCACCACTATTTCAACCAGTCCCATGCGGACATCCCGAAATTCCTCCACAGGATCCGGACTCTGCTGGACAGCTATGGCGACGACCGTTTCACCGTCGCCGAGGTCGGCGGGGAGCTGGCCGATGTGGAGATGAAGACCTTCACCCATGGCGACCGCCTGCTGAACAGCGCCTATGGCTTCAACTTCCTCTATGCCGACGACCTGTCCCCCGAGGTGATCGCCGACACCCTGCGGATCTGGTGCGGCGGCGCCGACGAAGGCTGGCCGAGCTGGGCCTTTTCCAATCATGACGCCCCTCGCGCCGTGTCCCGCTGGGGCCGGCCCGAGCACGGGACCGCCCTGGCGCGCCTGAACCTGCTGCTGCTGACCGCGCTGCGCGGCAACATGTTCCTCTACCAGGGCGAGGAGCTGGGGCTGCCTCAGGCCGAGGTTCCGTTCGAGCGCCTGCGCGATCCCGAAGCCATCGCCAACTGGCCGCAGACCCTCGGGCGGGATGGGGCCCGGACGCCCATGCCCTGGACCGCGGCGGGGCCGCACGCCGGGTTTTCGGATCACGAGCCATGGCTCCCGGTGGATCCCGCCCATCGGTGGCTGGCCGTGTCCGAGCAGGAGGCCGATCCGCAGTCCACCCTGAACCTCGCCCGGCGGGCGATCGCCCTGCGCAGGTCGCATCCGGCGCTTCGCGTCGGGGACGTGACCGACTTCGCCGGCGCCGGTCCGGTCGTCAGCTTTCGCCGGGTCGCGACGGAACAGACCGTCCTGTGCGTGTTCAACCTCTCGGACCAGCCGCAGATTTTCACCCCTCCCGCCGGCCTGACGATCCTGGCCCAGTCGGGCGTGGCGGAGCTTGCGACGGGGCGCCTCGGCCCCTACGCCGCCCTGATCGCCCAGGTCCCATCCTCCGACTGACCCCCCAGAGAGGACGCCGAACATGACCCGGGCCCGGATGAGCTGGCGGCAGATCGCCAACGCCTGCTTCGGCTTTTTCGGCATCCAGATCGGCTTCGCCCTGCAGAACGGCAACGCCAGCCGGATCTTCCAGACCCTCGGCGCGGACATGGAAAGCCTGCCGATCCTGTGGATCGCGGCGCCCGCCACGGGACTGCTGGTGCAGCCGGTGATCGGCTATCTGTCCGACCGGACCTGGGGGCCGCTGGGCCGGCGCAGGCCGTACTTCCTGGCGGGGGCGTTGCTGACCACCCTCAGCCTGCTGGTCATGCCCAATGTTCCGCTCCTATGGATGGCGGCGGGGTCCCTGTGGCTGATGGACGCGTCGATCAATGTGACGATGGAGCCGTTCCGCGCCTTCGTCGGGGACCTGCTGCCCGAGGCGCAGCGCACCGCCGGCTTCGCCGCCCAGAGCGTGTTCATCGGCGTGGGCGCGGTGGCGGCCACCCTGCTGCCGGTGGCGCTGACCCAGCTCGGGGTCGCCAATACCGCGCCGGCGGGCCAGATTCCGGCGTCGGTGCGGATGTCGTTCTACATCGGGGCCGCCGCGCTGCTGGGGTCGGTTCTGTGGACCATCGTCACCACCCGGGAGTATCCGCCGGAGGCCGAGGCCGAACGGACCGCGGACGCGGCGCCGGGTCCGCCGCAGCCGCCCCGTCCCCTGTCCGCCTACTGGACCCTGGGCGGCGCCGCGCTGGCCATGGGCCTGGCCGCGGCCGCGGTGATCGCGGCCCATCCGGACTGGAAGAAGGAGCTCTATGTCCTGGCCGGCATGGCGAGCGTGTTCGGCGCTCTGCAACTGGCCGCCGGCGCGCTGCGGGCCGCCGGACGACCCCACAACGGGGTGACGGAGGTGATCGACGACCTGTTCGCCATGCCCCGGGTCATGCGCGGACTGGCGGTGGTCCAGTTCTTCTCCTGGTTCGGCCTGTTCGCCATGTGGATCTACACCACGCCCGCCGTGGCCAGCGTCCACTTCGGGGCCAGCGATCCGACCTCGGCGGCCTATAACGCCGGCGCCAACTGGGTCAATGTGCTGTTCAGCGTCTATAACGGCGTCGCCGCATTCGCCGCCTTCGCCCTGCCGGTGCTGGCCGCGCGCATTGGCCGCAAGCAGGCCCATGCGCTCGCCCTGGCCCTGGGCGCGGCGGGCCTGGCCAGCATCGGCGTGCTGCGGGATCCGCACCTGCTGCTGCTGTCCATGATCGGCGTTGGGGCGGCGTGGTCCTCGATCCTGGCCACGCCCTACGCCATCCTCTCCGGCGCGCTGAGACCGGAGAAAATGGGCGTCTATATGGGCATCTTCAACATCTTCATCGTCGTGCCACAGATGCTGGCGGCGACGGTGCTGGGACTTCTGCTCAAGTCCCTGTTCGGGGGACAGCCGATCTACGCCCTGGTGCTGGGCGGGGGATCGCTGGCGCTGGCCGCGGCGGCCAGCCTCGCCCTTCCGGATCTGGCTGACCCCGCGCGCAAGCCCGCGACCTGACCGCGGTCGTCCGTCCCGGCTGGGGCGAGGCTCAGCGCTGGATGCGATAGCCCCAGGGCTCGATGGTCTCGGCGCGGAAGCCGGCGCCGGACACCGCCTGCGGGGATGCGGACAGGTTGACCAGCACCCGGACCCGGCTGCGTCCACGGGTGCGGATGAAGGCGAAGACCTTGTCGCTGCCCAGCTCGACCACCCGCAGGTCGCCGCCGGCGGTCCCGTTCCACAGGGCCGGCGTCTCGTGCTTCAGCTTCAGCAGGCGGGCGTAGAAATCGGCGTGGTCATAGGTCCGCCAGTCGATGGGATCGCGGCGGAAGAATTCCAGGCGCTTGTCCAGACCCGACTCCTGGCCGCTGTAGATCAGGGGCATGCCGGGCAGGGTCGCCGCCAGCACCGCCATGGGCCGCGCCGCGTCGCCGTAGAGCTCCCGGTCCGTTCCGTTCCAGGAGTTCTCGTCATGGTCGGAGGTCAGGGTCATCCGATAGGCCCCGACCGGGAAGGTCCTGGGCGGCGTGCGGTAATAGTCGCCAAGCGCGCGCACCGGCGCCTTGCCGTGGGCCACCTTGACCATCAGCTGGTAGAGCCCCCAGTCGTAGCTCATGTCGAAGGCGCGGACCTGTTCCCCGGGATCGTCGCCCTCGGCCAGCATGAAGACGGGCTTGATCTGTTCCAGCTCGCGCCGCGCCCTTTCCCAGAACGGGGTCGGCACCCGGGGCGCCACGTCGCAGCGGAATCCGTCGATATCGGCGGTCTTCACCCAGTAGCGCATGGCGTCGATCATGCCGTCCCACAGGGCCGGCTGGCGATAGTCCAGGCCCACCACGTCGGCCCAGACCTCCACATGGTGGTCATTGGGATCGACATACGAAAAAGGACCGATCTCGCCCTTCGCGTCCCGCTGGAACCAGTCCGGATGCTGGCTGATCCAGACATTGTCCCACCCCGTATGGTTGGCGACCCAGTCGATGATCACCTTCATGCCCAGCGTGTGGGCCTGCTTCACCAGGCGCTGGAAGTCCTCGAGATCGCCGAACTCCGGATTGATCGCCTTGTAGTCGCGGACGGCGTAGTAGCTGCCCAGGGGCCCCTTGCGGTTCTTCTCGCTGATGGGGTTGATCGGCATGATCCAGAGAATGTCGACCCCCATGCGGCGCAGGCGCGGGAGATGCCGCGCAAAGGCGCGGAAGGTGCCCTCGGGCGTGTACTGCCGGATGTTCACCTCGTAGATATTGGCCTTCACCGACCAGTCGGGGTGGCGGACCAGCGACCGGACCGGCGGGGTCGATCCGTCCGCCGCAAAGGTCGGGACGGCCCCGGCCCCCGCAGCCAGCGCCGCGCCGAGACACGCGACGCGCACGCCGCGCCGAACACGGCCGGCCACCCCGTCGACAGTTCCGAACATCCGCCTCTCCCCTGTTTTTTTGGCCGCTGGGCGGGACCATGCTAGCGCGTCGTTCCGGCGGACGCAGCCCGAACCAGGGGCGACGGCAGCGGCCTCTACGTATTCATGCCGCCGCCATCTGCGCCGGCTGGGCCCCTTGTCCCAAGCCGCAGGCCGGGCGATGCTGGCTGCGTCGGGATCGGCCCGTCGACGCGGCGGACCCTCGAGGGAGACCGGACGTGACCGAATTCGAAACCCTGGAGCTGGACAGCGGGATCCGGATCCGGGTGGCGGCGCAGGGCGCCGGTCCCCTGGTGCTGATGGTCCACGGATTTCCGGAGAGCTGGTATTCCTGGCGACATCAGATCGGCCCGATCGCGGCGGCGGGATATCGCGCGGCGGCTATGGACGTGCGGGGCTATGGCGGCTCGTCCAAGCCCGCCGAGATCGAGGCCTATGACCTGGAGAGCCTGACCTCGGACATCGCCGCGGTCATCGCGCGGCTGAGCCCCGGTGCGCCGGCGGTCCTGATCGGCCATGACTGGGGCGCGCCGCAGGTCTGGCACACCGCATTGGTCCACCCGGAGCGGGTTCGCGCCGTGGCGGGTCTGTCCGTCCCCTATCTGGGCGCGCCCAAGGCGTCGTTCTCCGTCCTGATCGAGGAGGTGTTCACCCGCCGCGGGCGCTTCTTCTATCAGCACTATTTCCAGAAATCGCCGGAAGCGGAACAGGAGCTGGAGGCCGATCCGCGCAACTTCCTGCGCCGGTTCTGCTACGCCATCAGCGGCGACGCCCCGGCGGGCGCCTGGCCCAGCGACAAGGGCGTGGAGGCCACGCTGCTGCAGGGCCTGGCCGATCCCGACCCCTTCCCCGCCTGGATGAGCGAGGCCGATCTCGACTATTACGCCGCCGAGTTCCAGCGGTCGGGATTTCGCGGCCCGCTGAACCGGTATCGCAACCATGACCGGGACTTCGCCTGGCAGCGCCGCTTCGCCGATCGCCGGATCGAGCAGCCCGCCCTCTATATCGGCGGCGACCGGGACCCGGTGCTGTCCATGCTGGGCCGGGGCGACCTGCTGCAGATGATGCAGGCTGAGCTCCCGGACCTGCGCGGCGCCTATCTGCTTCCCGGGTGCGGCCACTGGACCCAGCAGGAGCGACCCGAGGCGGTGAACGCCCTGCTGCTGGACTGGCTGGCCGGCCTCTGACGGCGGCGGAACAGGCGCCCGGCGCGCGACGCGGCGCCTAAGTGTGATCCCAGAGCGCAAACCCGCCACCGGGGTCGGCGCCCACCGCTTTCGCCTTGACAGGCGGGAAGCGGGCTTCAGATAGTGATCACAGATTTCATGGGGCCCCGTATGCGCCGCGCCGCCGACCCGCTATGCAGTATCTCGCCCAAGCGCCGCTGTCCCGCGGCGCGGGCGCGTCGCCATCCAGCCTGCAGGTTCGTCCCGTGACCCAAGACACCCCCATCGCCCGCGGCATGGCCGCCGACCCCACGGAATGCCGGGCCTTCCTGCAGGACAATCCCGACATCCGCTATGTGGAGATCCTGTTCACCGGCATGAGCGGGGTGCCCCGGGGCAAGCGCCTGCGCCGGCATGAGTTGCAGACGGTCTATGACTATGGCCGCTTCCTGCCCGGATCCGTCCAGGTGGTGGATATCACCGGCCAGGACGCCTATGACACCGGCCTCGTCTGGGAGAATGGCGACGCGGACATGCTGGCCCGTCCCGCCCCCGGCACGCTCGTGCGGGCGCCCTGGCTGGGGGACGACACGGCCCAGGTGCTTTGCTCCATGCACGAGTTGGACGGGACGCCGTCGGACCTCGACCCCCGCGCCGTCCTGCAGCGGGTCATCGACCGCTTCACGGCGGATGGCCTGACCCCGGTCACGGCCTGCGAACTGGAATTCTATCTCGTCGACGCCCAGCGCACCGACGCGGGCGGCCTTCAGGCCCCGCGGCACCGGGTGTCGGGAGAGCGGGCGCGACTGAACGGCGTCTATGGCCTCGACGAGATGGAGGAGATCGCCCCCTTCCTGCGGGACCTGTGGGAGACCGCCGACGTCCAGGGCGTGCCGCTGGAGGGCGCCATCGCCGAATATGGCGTGGGCCAGGTGGAGCTGACCCTGAAGCACAAGCCCGATGCGCTCCGCGCCTGCGACGACGCCGTCATGTACAAGCGGCTGGCCAAGGGGGTCGCCCAGCGCCATGGCCTGACCGCCACCTTCATGGCCAAGCCCTTCGCCGACCAGGCGGGCAGCGGCCTGCACCTGCATGTGAGCGTCGCCGACGCGCACGGGCCCAATATCTTCGCCAGCGAGGACCCCGAGGGGGATCCGCGGCTGAAGCACGCCATCGGCGGGATGAAGGCCCTGCTGGGCCCGTCCATGGCGATCTTCGCTCCCAACGCCAATTCCTTCCGCCGGTTCCGGGCCAATAGCTACGCGCCCGTGGCGCCCACCTGGGGGATCAACAACCGCACCGTCTCGCTGCGCATTCCCGCCGGTCCGGCCTCGACCCGGCATGTGGAGCACCGGGTCGCCGGCGCCGACGCCAACCCCTATCTGGCGGTGGCGGCCCTGCTGGCGGGCGTGCATTACGGGCTGAAGAACCGCTGCGATCCTGGTGCGAAGGTGGAGGGCGACGGCTATGCGGCGGCGGCGAAGATGGACCTGCGCCTGCCGTCGAACTGGTTCGCCGCCATCGAGGCCTTCGAACAGTCCGAGGTGATGAACGACTATTTCGGCGCGCGGTTCGTCAAGATGTTCTGCGCCCTGAAGCGGCAGGAACAGGACCGCTTCTTCGAGGTTGTCACCCGTCTGGACCTGGACTGGTACCTGCACAATGCCTGAGGTCCCGGCCCCGCCCCGCCTGCGTCCGCACCGCCGCTCCCTGCTGGCGGCGCTGGGCGCGTCGGGGGCGGCGGCGGTGGGTCTCAGCTTCGGGCTGGACGGTTGCGCCGAGAAGGTGCGCCGCGGGGCCAATGGCGAAGAGGCCAAGCTGAACTTCTACAACTGGGACACCTACATCGGGAAGGACACGCTGAAGGAGTTCCGCGAGGCCACCGGCGTCGATGTGAACATGAGCCTGTTCGCCAACAACGACGAACTGTTCGCCAAGCTGCGCGCCGGC
The DNA here is from genome assembly GCA_903851655.1 of uncultured Caulobacterales bacterium. Classification (GTDB taxonomy): domain Bacteria; phylum Pseudomonadota; class Alphaproteobacteria; order Caulobacterales; family Caulobacteraceae; genus CAIMFV01. The sequence continues at coordinate 11,744 of CAINOV010000090.1, read as the reverse complement.
AATCCGGGCTTTGACGTGATCGTGCCGACCAACGAGTTCGTCACCCGGCTGCGGGTGGCGGATCTGATCCAGCCCCTGGATCACGGGAAGATCCCCAATTTCCGCAACCTGCTGCCCGAATTCCAGAGCGTGGTGTTCGATCCGGGCCGGCGCTATTCCATCCCCTACACCTGGCTGGTGCTGGGGATCGGCTATCGCAAGTCGAAGATGGATGGCGTGCCGGACAGCTGGAAATGGCTGTTCGACTCCGATCGCTACAAGGGGCGGATCGGCCTGTTCTCGGAAGCCGACGATCTGGTGCGGCTGGCGGCCAAGTATCTCGGCCACTCGGTCCGCAACGTGCCGGAGAGCCTGCTACCGGTGATCGAGGCCATGTACATCCGCCAGAAGAAGAACGTCCGCGTGTTCCACGAGGACAATGGCCAGGACCTGTTGCTGTCCGGGGATATCGACATTGTGCTCGAGTATAATGGCGACATCGCCCAGGTGATGCAGGAGGATGACGATCTGGCCTTTGTGGTGCCGAAGGAGGGCACCCTGATCAATTCGGACTGCCTTTGCATTCCCAAGGGCGCGCCGCGGCCGGACAACGCCCACCGCTTCATCAACTTCCTGCTGGACGCCAAGGTGGGGGCAGAGATCTCCAACACCATCATGTACCCGACCCCCAATGGCGCGGCCCTGGCCCTGATGCCTGACAGCTACCGCCAGAACACGGCGATCTTTCCGCCGAAGGACCGAATGGCGGTGAGCGAATACGGGGACTTCGAAGGTGTCGAACGCACGCACATGTTCGACGAACTTCTCACCCGCGTGAAGGCGGCCTGACCATGGAGGGACCGTCCCATGGCTGAGAATGTGGAAGAGCCCTGGACCCAGGCCAGGGGCATGTTCGCCTCGCTGCTGGCGGGGCCGGTGCTGTTCCTGTTCGCCTTCCTGCTGGCGCCCCTGGCGATCATCTGGGGCTATTCCTTCGGTCACACCCAGGGGCTGAAGGAGATCGTCGTCGACGGGACCTTCGCCAACTACGCCCACGCCCTGAACCCGCTCTATCTGTCGATCCTGCTGAAGTCCTTCGTGTTTGCGGTGCTGACCACCGGAATCTGCCTGGTGGTGGGGTTTCCGGTGGCCATGGCCATCACCTTCGCCAAGCCCCAGAGCCGCGCCTGGCTGCTGCTGCTGATCATGCTGCCCTTCTGGACCAATCTCCTGATCCGCACCTACGCCCTGATGGCGGTTCTTAGGACCCAGGGTTATGTGAATGTCTTTCTTGGGTTTCTGTGGGGCGGCCTCAGCCATGTTCTGGCGACGCTGCACGTGGCGCATCTGGGGGCGTTCCATCCCCTCGACCTGCTCTACAACAACTTCGCGGTGGTCCTGGGCCTCGTCTATGTCCAGCTGCCGTTCATGGTCCTGCCCCTCTATTCGGCCATGGACCGACTGGACCGCTCCCTGCTGGAGGCGAGCCTCGACCTGGGCGCGGGCCACCTGCGGACCCTGTTCCAGGTGGTGGTTCCCCTGGCCATGCCGGGCATCGCGTCGGGGGTGCTGGTGACGCTGATCCCGTCACTTGGCGCCTTCCTGACCCCGGACCTGCTGGGGGGCGTGGACAGCCAGATGATCGCCAATGTGATCGAGCGACAGTTCAAGGCCGCCAACGACTGGCCGTTCGGCGCGGCCCTGTCCTTCCTGCTGATGTACGTGACCTTCGCCGCCATCGCGCTCCAGTCCCTGTTCACCCCGAAGGGAGGCCGCCGCGGATGACCGACGCCGCCCGCCTGCCGAAGCCCAAGCCCGGCCCGCTGGACTATCTGGCTCGCTGGCCGCTCCGCCTGTGGGTGGCGGGGACGGCCCTGTTCCTCTACGCCCCTCTGATCACCCTGATGGTGTTCAGCTTCAACAACTCCCGGCGCAACATCGTCTGGCGGGGTTTCACCCTCGACTACTACGCCCAGGTCCTGCAGGACGAGAGCCTGCAGCACGCCTTCGTCAACAGCCTGACCATCGCGCTGGTGTCCACGGTGCTCAGCGTCATCCTGGGCGCGGCCACGGCCCTTTTGCTGTGGCGGTTCCGGTTTCCGTTCAAGGCGGGGCTGGAGGGCGCCCTGTCGATCCCCATCGTGGTGCCGGAGATCTGCATGGGCGTGGCCTTCCTGGTGTTCTTCACCAAGGTGGTTCCCTGGCCCACCGCCCTGCCCTGGCCCCTGAACCTGGGCGCCATCATCATCGCCCACGTGTCCTTCTCGTTCAGCTTCGTGGCCAGCGTGGTCCGCGCCCGCCTCGCCTCCTTCAACCGGGAGATGGAGGAGGCCGCCCGGGACCTGGGGGCCAGCGAATGGCGCACCCTGATGGACATCATCGTGCCGCACATGCGGCCGGGGCTGTTCGCCGGCGGACTGCTGGCCTTCACCCTCAGCCTGGACGACTTCGTCATCACCTTCTTCACGTCCGGGCCGGACACCATCACCTTCCCGGTGAAGGTCTATTCCATGATCCGCTTCTCGGTGACCCCCGAGGTGAACGCCGCCTCCACCCTGCTCATCGTCATCACCGTGGCCCTCACCGCCCTTGCGCTCCGGCTGCAGGGCAGTGACGCCGGCCGCGACGCCCTGTGAGGCCCATGCCCATGACCGGACGCGCCATCATCACCTTCGAGAACGTCACCAAGCGCTATGGCAAGGTGGTGGCGGTGGACAATGTGTCCCTGAGCATCGACGAGGGGGAGTTTTTCGCCCTGCTGGGTCCCTCCGGCTGCGGCAAGACCACGCTCTTGCGCATGGTGGCGGGACTGGAGACGCCGGACGAGGGCCGCATCCTCATCGACGGCCAGGACGTCACCCGCGTGCCGCCCAACCGGCGGCCGGTGAACATGGTGTTCCAGTCCTATGCGGTGTTCCCGCACATGACGGTGGCCGCCAATGTCGCCTACGGCCTGAAGGTCGAGGGCGTGCCGGCGGCGGAGATCGCGCCCCGGGTGGAGCAGGCCCTGCAGCTGGTGAAGCTGGACAGCTATGGGGCGCGCAAGCCCGACCAGCTGTCCGGCGGCCAGCGGCAGCGGGTGGCCCTGGCGCGGGCCCTCATCAAGAAGCCCCGGGTGCTGCTGCTGGACGAGCCCCTGTCGGCGCTGGACGCCAAGCTGCGGGAGCAGATGCGCTTCGAGCTGACCCAGCTGCAGGACCAGATCGGCGTCACCTTCCTGATCGTCACCCACGACCAGGACGAGGCCCTGGCCATGGCGTCCCGCTGCGCGGTGATGAACAAGGGCCTGCTGCAACAGGTGGGCACCCCGTCGGACCTGTACGAGTTCCCCAACAGCCGCTTCGTGGCCGACTTCATCGGCCAGGTGAACATCTTCGAGGGCCGACTCGACATCGACGCGCCGGACCACGCCATGATCTCCTGCCCGGGCCTGACCGCTCCGGTCTATCTGGACCACGGGGTCACGGGCGCTGCCGGGGCCACGGCCTGGGTCGCCCTGCGACCGGAGAAGATCGAGCTCTCCAGCCGCCAGCCGGGCGACGCCCCGCCGAAGATGGAGGACGCCCCCCAGGGCGCCAACATCATCGCCGGCGAGGTGCGTCACATCGTTTATCTGGGCTCGGAATCCCTGTTCGAGGTGGAGCTGGAGGGCGGCGCCCGGGTGAAGGCCCTGCGCCCGAACCTGACCCGCTGGGACCAGGAGGATTTCGCCGTCGGCCAGCCGGTCTGGCTGGCCTGGCACGCCTGCTCCCCCGCCGTCCTGCTCAGCTGAAGCCAAAACAGCACATTTTCAACACGTTACGCGAAGAAAGACATCCCATGACCCTGCGCAATCACGACATAGCCGAGCTTCGCCGCCTGGACACGGCCCACCACCTTCCCGCCCAGGCTGACCACGGCCTGATGCAGAGGCTGGGCGGCTCGACCATCATCACCCGGGCCAATGGCTGTCACATCTATGACGGGGACGGCCGCGCCATCCTCGACGGCATGGCCGGTCTGTGGTGCGTGCAGGTGGGATATGGCCGCGAGGAGCTGGCCCAGGCCGCCTATGACCAGATGATCGAGCTGCCCTACTACAACACCTTCTTCAAGACCGCGACGCCCCCCGCGGTGAAGCTGGCGGCCAAGATCGCCAGCCTGATGGGCGGGAACCTGAGCCACGTGTTCTTCAACAGCTCCGGCTCCGAGGCGGTGGACACCATTATCCGCCTCACCCGCTTCTACTGGGCGGCCAAGGGCCAGCCCGAGAAGCAGGTGATCATCGCCCGCAACAACGCCTATCACGGCTCGACCCTGGGCGGCGTCAGCCTGGGCGGCATGGGGCCGATGCGGGCCCAGGGGGGGCCGCTGGTGCCGGGCTTCGAGCACATCATGCAGCCCTACGCCTTCAACCTGGGCTTCGGCGAGGACGAGGAGAGCTTCTGCAACCGCGCCGTCCAGGAGCTGGAGGACAAGATCCTCGCCGTCGGGCCCGAGCGCGTGGCCGCCTTCATCGGCGAGCCGGTCCAGGGCGCCGGCGGCGTGATCATCCCCCCCGCCGGCTACTGGCCGAAGATCGAGGCGGTGTGCCGCAAGTACGGCATCCTGCTGATCTGCGACGAGGTGATCTGCGGCTATGGCCGCCTGGGCGAATGGTTCGGCTTCCAGAAGTACGGGATCAAGCCGGACCTGATCTCCATGGCCAAGGGCCTGTCCTCCGGCTACCTGCCGATCTCGGCGGTCGGCGTCGCCGACCATGTGGTGGAGGTGCTGCGCGAGGTCGGCACCGACTTCATCCACGGCTACACCTATTCCGGCCACCCCACCTGCGCCGCCGTGGCGCTCGCCAACATCGCCATCCTGGAGCGGGAGCATCTGGTGGACCGGGTCCGGGACGATATCGGCCCCTACGCCCAGAAGGCCTTCGCCACCCTGCGGGATCACCCGCTGGTGGGCGAGGTGCGGATGACCGGCCTGCTGGGCGCGGTGGAGATCGTGTCCGAGCCCGGCACCAACCACCGCTTCGGCGGGAAGGAGGGCAAGGCCGGCCCCATCGCCCGGGACGCCTGCATCAAGAACGGCCTGATGGTCCGCGGCATCCGCGACAGCCTGGTCTTCTGCCCGCCCCTGATCATCACCGAGGCGGAGGTGGACAAGGCCGTGGACATCATCCGCCGCTCCCTGGACGAGGTGACGCCCGCCCTGCGCGCCATCCCCGTCGCCTGATCCGCACCCCTTCCCGCAACCTGACAGGACAGACTGCATGACCCGACGCTGGACGGACGAGGATCGGGCCCTGGGCATGGACCGCCCGATCCCGCGGCGGGACTTTCTCAACGGCGGGGCCGTGGCCCTGGGCGCGGCGGCGATTGGGCTGTCCCTCGGCGGCGCGACCGGGGCCGAGGCGGCCGCGGACGGGACCTGGCCCCAGGACCGGCCGGGCTATTACCCGCCAAGGCTGCAGGGCCTGCGGGGCAGCCATCCCGGTTCGTTCGAGGCGGCGCACGCCCTGCGGGACGGCGCGGCCCCGGCTCGTCCGACGCCGCTGAAGGAGACCTATGACCTGATCGTGGTGGGGGCCGGCCTCAGCGGCCTGTCCGCCGCCTGGTTCTGGCGCCGGAAGCACCCGGACGCCCGGATCCTGATCCTGGACAACCACGATGACTTCGGCGGTCACGCCAAGCGCAACGAGGTGGAGCTGGACGGCGGCGTGCGCCTGATGAACGGCGGCACGCTGATGATCGACAGCCCGTTTCCCTATAGCGCCGAGGCCGATGGCCTCCTGAAGGCGCTGGGGGTCGATCCGGTGGCCCTGTCCAAAACCTGCGAGGACCACGCCTTCTATCGCGACCGGGGCATGGGCCAGGCGATCTTCTTCGACAAGGAGACCTTCGGCCAGGACAAGCTGGTGGGCGGCCTGCCGGACCTGGGCGAGGACCTGCCGTCCCTGGAGGCGGTCTCCGCCTTCATCGACGCCACGCCCCTGTCCGAGACCGCCCGGGCGGACCTGCGGCGGCTGCTGACCGTCAGCCCCGATCCCTGGCCGGAGCTGTCGTCGGACGCCAAGAAGGACCGGCTCTCGCGCATCAGCTACCGGGACTATATCCGCGACGTGCTGAAGGTGGATGCGTCGGTGGTGGCCATGTTCCAGACCTTCACCCAGGGGGAATGGGCGGAGGGGATCGACGGCGTGTCGGCGCTGGACTGCTGGGGCTTCGGCATGCCGGGCTTCCGGGGACTTAACCTGGCCCCCGGCCCCGCGCCGCGGATGAGCTTCACCCCCCGGGGCTATTGCCAGGGATCGAGCTACCGGTTCCATTTTCCCGACGGCAACGCCTCCATCGCCCGGCTGCTGGTTCGGGCGCTGGTCCCAGGCGCCCTGACCGGATCGACGGCGCAGGACATCGTGACGGCCAAGGCCGACTATGCCCGCCTCGACCGGCCGGACAACGCCGTGCGGCTGCGCCTGTCCTCCACGGTGGTGGCGGCGCGCCACGCCGGGGGCGACCCGGCGACGGCGAGCCATGTGGAGGTGGACTACATCCGCGGCGGCAAGACGTTTTCGGTGGCCGGGGCGAAGGTGATCCTGGCCTGCTACAACATGATCATCCCCTATCTGTGCCCGGAGCTGCCGGCGGAGCAGAAGGCGGCGATGCACGAGCTGGTCAAGGAGCCCCTGGTCTACGCCACCGTGGCCCTGCGGGACTGGACCGCGTTCGACCGGCTGAAGGTCTCGTCGGTCCGGGCGCCGGGGGGCTACTGGACCAGCTTCAACCTCGATCCGATCGTCAATATCGGCGACTATGCCGGGGCCAAGGACCCGACGCGCCCCACCCTGCTGCGGCTGACCCGCACCCCCTGCGCGCCGGGCCTGCCGGAGCATGACCAGAACCGGGCGGGACGGGCGGAGCTGCTGGCCACGTCCTTCGAGACCTTCGAGCGCGAGACCCGCCGGGAGCTGGGGCGCATCCTGGGGCCGGCGGGCTTCGACCCGGCCCGGGACATCACCGCCCTCATCGTCAACCGCTGGCCCCACGGCTATGCGCCGGAGCGCAACTATCTGTGGGAGCCCGAGGTTCCGGAGGACCAGCTGCCCCAGGTGGTGGCGCGCCAGCGCTTCGGCCGGATCGCCATCGCCAATTCCGACTGCGGCGGCGGCGCCTATACGGACGTGGCCATCGACATGGCCCACCGGGCCGTTCAGGACCTCAGCGCCTGAGATCAGACGTTCAGCAGCAGGAACTCCCGCTCCCAGGGGCTGATCACCCGCATGAAGGTGGCGAACTCCGCCCGCTTCACGGCGGCGAAGGTGGTGACGAAGCGCCGGCCGAAGGCCTCGTCCAGTTCCTCGGTGTCCTCGAACAGCCCCACGGCCTCCAGCAGGCCGGACGGCAGGTCGAACTCCGACGCGCGGCTGGCGCCGGCCACGGGCTCTGACGCATTCAGACCCTGAACCAGGCCGAAATAGCCGCAGGCCAGGACCGCGGCCAGCGCCAGATAGGGATTGGCGTCGGATCCCGGGGCCCGGCACTCCACCCGCCGGTTGGCGGCGTTGGACGGCGGAATGCGCAGGCCCGTGGTGCGGTTGTCATAGCCCCACTGGACATTCACCGGCGCGGAGGAGTTGGACACCAGCCGGCGGTAGGAATTCACGTAGGGCGCCAGCATGCAGGTGACGGCGGGCACCAGCTTCTGCTGACCGCCGATATAGTTGAAGAATTCCGGCGTCGGGCGGCCCTCCTCGTCGGTGAAGATGTTCCGGCCCGTTGCGATGTCGATCACGCTCTGGTGCACGTGCATGGCCGAGCCGGGCTCGTTGGCGATCGGCTTGGCCATGAAGGTGGCGTAGATGTCATGGGCCAGCGCCGCCTCGCGGATGGTGCGCTTCAAGAGGAACACCTGGTCGGCCAGCTCGATGGGATCCCCGTGCCGGAGGTTGATCTCCATCTGCGCCGCGCCCTCCTCATGGATCAGGGTGTCCACCTCCAGGTGCTGGGCCTCGGCGAATTCGTAGATGTCCTCGAACACCGCGTCGAACTCGTTCACCGCCGAGATGGAATAGGAGCGCCGCCCCGCCTCCGCCCGGCCGGAGCGGCCGATGGGGGGCTCCAGCGGATAGTCCGGGTCGGTGTTGCGCTTCACCAGATAGAACTCGATCTCCGGCGCCACCACCGGCTTCCAGCCGCGCTTGGCGTAAAGTTCGACGATCCGCTTCAGCACCTGGCGCGGCGCAATCTCCACCGGGCGGCCGTCGCGGAACATGGCGTCGTGGATCACCTGGGCGGTGGGATCGGTGGCCCAGGGCACCTCGCACAGGGTGGAGAAGTCGGGGCGGAGCTCGATGTCCCCGTCGGAGGGGTCGTAGCGGAACTCCTCCGTCTCGTCGGGATATTCTCCGGCAATGGTCTGCATGAAGATCGAGGACGGCAGGGCCATGGCCGTGTCGTCGAAGAACTTGGACGCGGGCATGATCTTGCCCCGGGCGACGCCGGCCAGATCGGGCACGACGCACTCGATCTCGGTGATCCCGCGGCTGGCGGCCCAGGCGCGGGCCTCCGCGACATTGGAAATGACCGGACGGGCCGGACGGTCGATGGATTTCTTCTTGGCCATGGCTGTTGCTCTGCAGGTTCGGGAGCCGGGCGATACGACGCCCCGGCGATCAGGCGTTCACGGGAGACGCCGGGCGCACCCGGCGGCGTCGGGTCCCCGCTAATCGTCCGGCGCGAAATCCAGGCGCAGGTCGGCCTCGCACCGACACAGGCGAACAGCCCGCCGGAGGGTGAGATCACTGAAGGGTTCGGACTTGCCCATGCACGGCGGCGAAGGGCCCGCCGCCAAAAGCTCCAACCGTGTTTGCAGTCGGCGTGAGCATAGCTTGCCGCTGTTTCGGGCGCCAGTGGGCTCCGCGCAACACCTCCAGCATTTGTGATCACAGCGCCTTGACAGGCTCAACCGCCAGACGGAACGTCACAGGACCATCACACGCGCGGGGATGCTAATATGACGTCGATACATCGTGGCCGTCGCTGGTTGATCGCCACAACGGCGCTGGGCGCCTGTCTGGCGTCCCTCGGCGCCGTCGCCCAGGCTGCGGATGCGCCGATCGCCGCGAAGGACGACAGCACCGTCGTCAAGGAAGTGGTCATCACCGCTACCCGCACCTCGCAGGTCCTGTCCAAGGTTCCGATCTCCGTCAGCGCCTTCACCCAGGAGACGATGGACAAGCAGGGCATCAAGTCCTTCAGCGACATCGCCCGCTACACCCCCGGCGTCACCTTCGACGACAGCACCAAGGACGTGTCGATCCGCGGGATCGAGTCCAACGCCGGCGACGCCACCACCGGCATCTATATCGATGACACGCCGATCCAGCTGCGCACGCTGGGCTTCAACTCCAACAACACCCTGCCCGCCGTCTTCGACCTGGACCGGGTGGAGGTCCTGCGCGGCCCGCAGGGAACCCTGTTCGGCGCGGGGTCGGAAGGGGGCACGGTACGTTACATCACGCCCCAGCCCAGCCTGACCAAGTTCAGCGCCTATGGCCGGGCCGAGACCGCCTACACCAACGGCGGCGCCCCCAGCGTCGAGGCCGGGGTGGCCGTGGGCGGCCCCATCATCCCGGACAAGCTGGGCCTGCGGCTCAGCGTCTATGATCGCCACGACGGCGGCTATGTGAACCGGGTGGACACCGTCACCGGCCAGACCACAAAGAAGAACGCCAACTGGACGGACACCTTCCTCTGGCGCGGGGCGCTGGCCTGGGCGCCCACGGACAAGCTGCTGATCACCCCGACGCTGGAATATCAGAACCGCAACCAGCGGGACACGGACAGCTATTGGGAAGCCCTGTCGTCGCCGCCCCACGGCACGCTGAACCTGTCGCCCGGGACCTACAACAACGGCAATCCCGAGCGCCAGTCCGACTACGACCGGTTCTACCTGGGATCGCTGAAGATCGAATATGATCTGGGCAAGGCCAAGATCATCTCCAACACCTCGGGCTTCACTCGCCGGGAATATCTGCTGAACGGCTATGAGGGCACGCTCTACAACCTGGCCTTCTTCGGCAGCTTCGTCAGCGCCGGGACCGATCCGCAGGGCGCGCCCTGCACCGGCGGGGTCTGCGGCGGGGGCGCGCTGACGGGCAACCCCTCCCCCCTGCTGAACGCCAACGGGCTGAACCTGCCGGGCTTCGGCCGCTACAGCTCGCCCAACAGCATCACCAACGTGCAGCAGAACTTCACCCAGGAACTGCGGATCCAGTCCACCGACCCGGACGCGAAGATCAACTGGGTGGCGGGTATCTTCTATTCCAAGGATCGCCAGGAAAGTATCGAGGAGATCCACGACCCGCAACTGGGCGCCCTGACCCAGTACCTGTTCGGCGAGACAATCGGCCAGGCCTGGAGCGAGCCGTCCCTGCTGCCCAACGGGGACGATTACTACAACCGCAATGTGGGCCATTCGTCGCAGACGGCGGTCTTCGCCGACCTGACCTACAACGCCACCGACAAGCTGAAGCTGATCGCCGGCCTGCGCTACGCCCGGACCCATTTCGACATCGCCAACAATGCCGACGGGCCGCAGAACTTCGCTCCGTCGGGCGGAACCAACGGCAAGAACGACAAGCCGTTCACGCCAAAGTTCAGCATCTCGTATCAGACGACGGAAAACGACCTGCAGTACGCCACCGTGTCCAAGGGCTATCGCATCGGCGGGGCCAATGTGCCGTTGAGCGCAGGCCTGCTCGGCAGCTGCCAGTCGGATCTGGCGCTGCGCAACCTCACCAACACGCCGTCCACCTACAATTCGGACAGCACGGTCAGCTACGAGATCGGCTCCAAGGACAAGCTGTTCGGCCGGTCGCTGCAGATCGCCACCAGCGTCTATCACGTGGACTGGTCGAACATTCAGTACCAGGACCTGCTGTCGACCTGCGGCATCCTCTACACGACCAACCTGGGCTCGGTGTCCAGCAACGGCTTCGATTTCCAGGGCACGTGGCTGCTGGCCCGCGGGTTCGAGCTGGACCTGGCCGTGGGCTATACCGACGCTAAGTTCACCAAGACGGCGGGTCCGCCGCCGCCGGGCCTGCCCACCGTGCGCAAGGGCGACACGATCGGCGGACCGCCGGTGACCGTGACCATCGGCGGACGCTGGGACTTCACCCTGGCGGACCGGGCGGTCTATCTGCGCGTGGATGACCAGTATGCCAGCCAGAACACCGGCGTGACGCCGATCCTCGACCCGCAGACGGCCGCCTACGACTCGGCCCTGCAGAAGCCGCCGGCCACCAACTACCTGTCGGCGCGGGTTGGCACGCAGCTCGGGCCCTGGGATGTCTCGCTGTTCGGCAACAACCTGACCAATTCGCACCCCGAACTGACCCGCAATCACGCCACGGGGGCTTCGCCGATCTTCCAGCTGACGACGGCGCGCCCCCTCACCGTCGGCGTCACCGGCGTGTTCCGCTACTGATCCGACCCGTCCGGGGTGAAACCACAAAAAAAGGGCGCCGGATCCGGTCCGGCGCCCTTTCCGCGTCTGACGCAGGCGACGCCCGGGCCGGCTCAGTGACCGGCGACGGCCGCCTCCACCGCGGGATGGGTGATCTGTCCCGCCCGCACGTTCAGGCCCTGGGCGAAGCCCGGATCGTCGGCGAAGGCCTGATCGACACCCTTGTCGGCCAGGGCGATCACATAGGGCTGGGTCGCGGCGTTCAGGGCGTAGGTGGAGGTCCTGGCCGCCGCGCCGGGCATGTTGGCCACGCAGTAGTGCAG
>CAINOV010000089.1 GCA_903851655.1 uncultured Caulobacterales bacterium | reverse complement strand
CCAGCATCCGGACGTGATCCCCCGGCGCGCTGGTGTCGCCCGGGGGCGTGACGATCCGCACCCGGGCCGGAAGGGCGCCGGGGGCAAGGGCGCCGATCCGCGACGGGACGATCAGCAGGCGCCAGCGCTCCGCCGACGGGCTGCGGATGTCGATCACCTCCCCCTCCACCAGCACCACGCCCAGATCGGCGCCGACCACCGGCGCGTCCACCGCCCGGGTCCGGATCTGGCCGGCGGCGAAGCCGGCCAGCGCGAAGCCCGCCAGGACGAGGGCGGCGGACAGGCCGCCGGGTGCGGCCCATCGCCGCAAGCCCGCGAAAATCACGCCGATGACCGCCAGACAGACGCCGGCGACCCAGCCGGGCGGCTCTTCGGCCAGGCCGAAATAGACCGCAGCGCCGGCGCCGAAGGCGACCGGTCGCCACAGGGCCAGCCGCGGTCCCTGGGCCCGGACCTCGTCGACGAGGCCGGCCCGGAGTCGTTTCCCCCGTGCGGGCCTAGGCTCGCCCGAGCCGCTCATGCTAGACACCGGCCTTTCCTGCATCGGCCTGCAAGGCGTCCCATGTCCCCTCGTCCCGTCGTCACCCGCTTCGCCCCGTCGCCCACCGGCTTCCTGCACATTGGGGGCGCGCGGACCGCGTTGTTCAACCAGCTCTATGCACGTCATACGGGAGGACGGTTCCTGCTGCGGGTCGAGGACACGGACCGGGAGCGGTCCACGGACGCGGCGGTGGCGGCGATCTTCGAGGGACTGAGCTGGCTGGGCGTGACGCCGGACGCGGAGCCGGTGTTCCAGCACGCCCGGGCCGACCGGCACCGGGAGGCGGTGATGGAGCTGCTGGCGGCCGGCCGCGCCTATCGCTGCTACCTGACCGTCGCCGAGCTGGAGACGATGCGGGAACAGGCCCGGGCCGAGGGACGCGCCATCCGCAGCCCCTGGCGGGACCGCACGCCCAACGAGCCCGACGCGCCGCACGTGATCCGCTTCCGTGGGCCGCTGGAGGGGGAGACGGTGCTCCACGACCTGGTGAAGGGGGAGATCCGGTTCCGCAACATCGAGCTGGACGACCTGGTGCTGCTGCGCTCGGACGGGGCTCCGACCTACAATCTGGCCGTGGTGGTGGACGACCACGACATGGGGGTGACCCATATCATCCGCGGCGACGACCATGTGAACAACGCCGCCCGCCAGACCCTGATCTATCAGGCGTTCGGCTGGGAGGTCCCGGCCATGGGGCACATTCCCCTGATCCACGGGCCGGACGGGGCCAAGCTGTCCAAGCGTCACGGCGCCCAGGCGGTGGGGGAGTTCGCCGACATGGGCTATCTGCCCGAAGCCATGCGCAACTACCTCACCCGGCTGGGCTGGGGTCACGGAGATGACGAGATCTTCACCGACGCGCAGGCGGCGGACTGGTTCGACGTCGCCGATGTGGTGAAGTCTCCCGCCCGGCTGGACTGGCAGAAGCTGGGCTTCATCAACGCCCATTATCTGAAGGTGGCCGACGATGTCCGGCTGGCCGCGCTGGTCGCCCGGGTCTTCGAAGGACGGGGCGAGACGCTCCCTGCGGACCTCGTCCCGCGACTGCCCGGCCTGATCGCCCTGCTGAAGGAAGGGGCCAAGACCACTCTCGACATCGCCGATGCTCTCGCCTTTGTGATGCGGCGGCGGCCCCTGACCCTGGACGAGCGGACCCAGGGACTCCTGACCCCGGAAGTCCGCTCGCGGCTGGGCCGGCTGCAGGGCCGGATCGCCGCCGCCACCTTCGAGCGGACGGCGCTGGAAGGCGAGATCCGGGCCTTTGCCGAGGCGGAAGGCGTGGGCATCGGCAAGTTCGGCCCCGCCCTGCGCGGCGTTCTGTCCGGCGGCGCGACGGCGCCGGACCTGGCCACCCTGCTGCTGGCGCTGGGACGGGAGGAGAGCCTGGCCCGTCTCGACGATGCGCTGGGCGCGCCGCCGGCCCCGTGACGAGGTTCAGCCGGGAATATTTACGCGTTTCGAAGAGTTGACGGCGTAACGATTTGGGTTAATGCGAACGGGGCCGTTCGCGGTGCAGCAATTCGGGGATTTCGATGGATAGCAAGGTGACCGCTGGCGGGAACGCCGTCTTCACGATCGGCGACAAGACGGTGGAAATGCCGATCCTGCACGGGTCCACCGGACCGGACGTGGTCGATATCCGCAAGCTGTACGCCGAAGCCGACGTGTTCACCTATGACCCCGGCTTCACCTCCACCGCCAGCTGCGAAAGCCAGATCACCTATATCGACGGCGACGCCGGCGTGCTGCTGTACCGCGGCTATCCCATCGACCAGCTGGCGGAGAATTCCAGCTTCCTCGAGGTCTGCTACCTGCTGCTGCACGGCGAACTCCCGACCGCGACCCAGTTTGCGGAGTTCGAGCGGACCGTCACCTATCACACCATGCTGCACGAGCAGTTCGACCGGTTCTTCCAGACCTTCCGCCGGGACGCCCATCCCATGGCCATCATGGTCGGCGCCGTGGGCGCCCTGTCGGCCTTCTATCACGACAGCACCAACATCCATGACGAGCGCCAGCGCGAGATCTCCGCGCACCGGATGATCGCCAAGATGCCGACCATCGCCGCCCGGGCCTTCAAGTACGCCGTGGGCCAGCCCTTCGTCTATCCGCGCAACGAGCTGGGCTATGCGGACAACTTCCTGCGCATGTGCTTCGCCGTGCCGGCGGAGGACTACAAGGTCAACAAGGTGCTGGCCCGGGCCATGGACCGGATCTTCATCCTGCACGCCGACCACGAGCAGAACGCGTCGACCTCCACCGTGCGGCTGGCCGGCTCCTCGGGCGCCAACCCCTTCGCCTGCATCGCGGCGGGCATCGCCTGCCTCTGGGGCCCGAGCCATGGGGGCGCCAACGAGGAGGCGCTGAACATGCTGAAGGAGATCGGCACCGTCGACCGCATCCCGGAATATGTGCAGGGGGTGAAGGACCGCCGCTATCGCCTGATGGGCTTCGGCCACCGGGTCTACAAGAACTACGACCCCCGGGCCAAGGTGATGCAGAAGACCTGCCACGAGGTGCTGGACGTGCTGGGCAAGCGCGACGAGCCGTTGCTGCAGGTGGCCATGGAGCTGGAGCGGATCGCGCTGAGCGACCCGTACTTCACGGAGCGCAAGCTCTACCCGAACATCGACTTCTATTCGGGCATCACCCTGAGCGCGATGGGCTTCCCCAGCGAGATGTTCACCGTGCTGTTCGCCCTGGCCCGCACCGTGGGCTGGATCGCCCAGTGGAAGGAAATGATCGAGGATCCGTCGCAGAAGATCGGCCGTCCGCGCCAGGTCTATACCGGCCCGACCTTCCGGGAGTTCGTTCCCATAGAGAAGCGCTGACCGCACTGTCGGCGCGACACCGGATCAGGGCCCGCGGCGATGCTGCGGGCCCTTTTTCATGGGCGCTCAGGGACGGCGGTAGATCACGCCGCCCTTCATCACGAAGTCCACCTTGCGCACCACGGCCACGTCCCCCGTAGGGTCCCCCGGAACCGCGATCAGATCGGCGAGATAGCCGGTCTGCACCCGACCCAGGCTGTCGCCTCGGCGCAGGATGTCGGCGCTGACCGCGGTGGCCGCCGTCAGGGCCTGGACCGGCGTCATGCCGTCCCGGACCATCCAGATCAGCTCCCGCACATTGTCCCCGTGGGGAAACACGCCCACGTCGCTGCCCAGCCCGATCTTCACCCCGGCCTTCAGGGCCAGGCGGAAGGCCCGCTCGGCGTCACGCATCTGGGCCGAAGGCGGGTCGGTCGCCGGGTGATAGCCGCCGAAATACTCCGAAACCGCCTCCTCCGCCGTCAGGGTCGGCAGATAGGCCACGCCCCGGGCGGCCATCAGCTTGAACACCTCCTCGCCGCCTTCGGTCCCGTGCTCGATCGTATCGACACCGGCCAGCACCGCCCGTCGCATGCCCTCGTTGGTGGAGGCGTGCACGGCCACAGGCCGTCCGAGACCGTGGGCGGCCTCCACCATCGCCTTCATCTCCTCGAGGGAAAAGGTCGCCATCGACTCGCCCTTCGGCCCCACGCGATAGTCGGCATAGAGCTTGATCCAGTCCGCCCCATGGGCCGCCTGCTCCCGCACCGCCTTCACGGCGGCGTCGACTCCACTGACCTCCTCGGCGCCCTGGGGCGGCGACAGGTCAGGGCGGTAGCGCTTCACCGCCGGACCATAGGCGCCGTAGGCGACGATCGCCCGGGTCACCACGGCCAGCCGGGGACCGGGGATCACCCCGTCGTCAATGGCCTGGCGAAGGGACACGTCGGCATAGCCGGCGCCCTCGGTGCCCAGGTCTCGCAGGCTGGTGAAGCCCGCCATCAGGGTCGCCTGCGCCTGCCGCCCGGCTCGCAGCACCCGATAGTCCGGCGCCTCCTTCAGCACCTGATCGTCCCACAGGGTCTCGTTATAGGGATGCAGCAGCAGGTGCGAGTGCAGGTCCATAAGCCCCGGCATCAGGGTCTGGCCCGGCAGGTCCACCACCTGGGCGCCCGCCGGCGTCGCCATGTCCGCGGCCGGCCCCACCGCCGTGATGCGGTCGCCGGTCACCAGAACCGCCCAGCCGGGATGCAACCCGCTTCCGGCGGTCCAGACCGCCTGGGGCCGGATGAGGGTCACGCCGCCCGGGGGCGGAGGCCCGGCCGCGGCGGCCCCGCACAGGCCGAGCCCCACCGCCAGGGCGCAGGTCACATACCGGATCATTCCCATCGGGCGCTTTCTCCATGCTGTCGTCGGAACAGGATAGTCAGGCCGCCCCGTCCCGGCGAGGGGCGATATCGCCCGCGGGCAGCACCCCGCGGGCCTGCAGGTCCCGGATCAGGGCGTCCGCCGCGCGCTCGGACGGGTCGGCCTCGCCCAGCCCCATCAGACCGAGCGCCGCCGTCTGGGCGGCGATCTGGGCCTGTCGGGCCAGCGGGTCCGAGAGCAGCGTCGCAACCGCGGCCGTCAGCGCGTCCGGCGTGCAACGGGCCTGCAGCAGCTCCGGCGCGATCTCCCGGTCGGCGGCGATGTTGAACAGGGTGACGAACCGGGTCCGCATCAACGGCTTGAGGAGGGCGTAGGACAGCTCGCCGATCCGGTAGCCGATCACCATGGGCGCGCCGCACAGGGCCAGTTCCGTGGACACGGTGCCGCTCGCCGCCAGGGCCGCCGTGCAGCCGGCCATCACGTCCAGCTTGTCGGCGTCGCGCTCCACCAGGCGGACGGGCAGGCCCCATCCGGCCACCTGGGCGCGGACCTGGTCTGCGACGGTCTGCGCCACGGCGACGGCCACCACCAGGCCTGGAAAGCGCTCCGCCAGGCGACGGGCGGTCTCGCCGAAGGGGCCGGACAGACGGGCGACCTCCGCCGGCCGGCTGCCCAGCAGGACGAGCAGCACCGGCTGTTCCGGCCTCGCGCCCACGGTGGCGCGGCCCCGGTCGCCATCGGCCTGGGAGACGTCCATGGTCAGGGCCGGGTTGCCGACAAAGGTCACCGGCAGCCCCAGATCCGCATAATGGGGCGCATCCATCCGCTGGGTGGACAACAGGTGATCCACCGCCCCGGCCAGGGTCCGCGCCCGCCCTGGCCGCGACGCCCAGACCTGCGGTCCCACATATTTGACCACGAACACCGGCGGGGTCAGCCGCCGCAGCCGCTGCGCCACCCTCAGGGAAAAGCCCCAGCTGTCGATCAGCACCGCCAGATCCGGTCGCTCCCGCCGGGCCAGGGCGGCCACGTCATCGGCCCGGCGGACGATCCGGGGAAACGCGCGCACGCCCTCGAACAGGCCCAGCACCGACAGGTCGGACATGTCGAACAGGCTGTCGAGCCCCTCCTCCGCCATCAGGCGTCCGCCCACGCCCATCAGCT
>CAINOV010000088.1 GCA_903851655.1 uncultured Caulobacterales bacterium | reverse complement strand
TCATCGCCGCCGGCGAAGGCGCCCGCGCCGCCCTGTCGGCCTTCGACTACCTGATCCGGCTGGCGCCCGTGGACAAGCCGGCCGACGCCGAGGCCGAGGCCGCCTGATCCGTCATCGGATCATCTGACGTCGTAGCCGTAGCGGCGGATGATCGCCTGTGCTGCAGGGCCGCGCAGGAAGGCCAGGAACCGCGCCGCCGCGGGGTTGTCGCGACCCGCGGCGGTGACAACCGCATCCTGCTCGATCGGCGCATAGTCCGTGGGCGGAGGAAGCCAGCGGGAACCGCCGGCCACATCGGTCACCTGCGACAGGGCGACGAAGCCCAGATCCGCCGCGCCGGAGCTGACGAAGGCGTAGGCCTGGCCGATGGATGCGCCCCGGACCAGTCGGGGCGCCACGGCGGTGTAGAGGCCGCGGTGCTCCAGCACCTGGACCGCCGCCGCGCCATAGGGCGCCGCCGCCGGATCGGCGATGGCCAGGTTGGCGAAGCCGCCGCCGGCCAGCACCCGTCCCTGGTCGTCCACCAGCCCGGGTTTCGTGGAATAGAGCACCAGCTTGCCATAGGCGTAGGCCACCGGCGCCCCCGGGCCGGCCCGGCCCGCCGCGACCAGCTTGCGCGGCCGCTCGGCGTCGGCGGACAGGAACACCTCAAAGGGCGCGCCGTGGGTGATCTGCTCGTAGAACGGGCCGGTGGCGCCGAAGCTCAGCACCGGGTGGTCGCCGGTCGCCGCTTCGAAGGCCCTGGCGATCTCCTGGGCCGGGGCGGTGAAGTTCGCCGCCACGGCCACGGACACGTCCCGCGCCGCGGCCGGGGCGGCGGCGCCCGCCGCTAACGAGGCGAGCAGCCCCAGACTCGCGATGATCGAAACGCCCCAGCCGCCGTCACCCATGTCGCCCGTCTCCCCTAGCGTAATATAGCCAGGGTACATATCGACGGACCGCCGCGCAACCGCCCGTCCGGGGCGGGTCGGATCGTCGCGGGCCCGTGAAATTCGGTGTAACCTTGTCACGCTCTGTGCGTACTCTTTCGTGCGGGGCTGGCGACACACGGCCCGCAAGCGCGGAACCAGGGGGACGATGATGACAGCCGCAGACGGCGCCTACGCCGCGGAGGACGAGGTTCCGGACCGGATCTACCGGCATTCCGGCCTGACCCGCGCCACCCACTGGATCAATGCGCTCAGCCTGTTCGTGCTGCTGCTGTCGGGCCTGAACATCTTCATGGCCGAGCCCAGCCTGTTCATCGGCCAGTATGCGGACTTCGACCACCCCGCCCTGCACATCTTCGCCGCCCACGGGCCCGGCGGGTCCCTGATCGGCGTCACCCAGATCGGCGACGCCCAGATCACCACCACCGGCGTGCTGGGGGTCTCCAACAACGCCATGGGTCACCCGGTGTCCCGGGCCTGGCCGACCTGGATGACCCTGCCCAGCTATCGCGACCTGGCCACGGCCCGGCGCTGGCACTTCTTCTTCGCCTGGATGCTGGTGATCAACGGGGCGCTCTACCTGATCTGGAACACCTATGTCCGCCACATCCAGAAGGACCTGTGGCCCAGCCTGCAGGACCTGCGGGAGGTGCCCCGGTCGATCGTGGACCACGCCCTGCTGCGGCATCCCACGGGCGCCGCGGCCACCCGCTACAACGTGCTGCAGAAGCTGGCCTA
>CAINOV010000087.1 GCA_903851655.1 uncultured Caulobacterales bacterium | reverse complement strand
TCCGAGCCGTCGCACCAGTGGATGCTGTCGGGCTCGGTCAGGGCGGCGACTTCCGCCACCCATGCAATCAGGCGCTTGTGCTTGGTGGGGGCGTCTTCCAGCCCACGGGTCACTGTGGTGGCGATCACGCGCGAGATCTCACTTCTGCTGCGCGGGACGAAAACGGCGTCCCGTCGTGGAACCTAATGCCCAAATTTGGCGCTGGCACAACCACCTCAGCAACTTCGAGGCCACAAATCAGGCGTCGCAACCTTTCGCATCACGGGCCTGGCGGCAATCGACCGGGCGCCCCTTTGCGATGGCCCGCCAGCGACTATGTTCAGGGCGCACAATCGGGAGTCGCCCCATGCCCACCACCCGCTTTTCCGAGTCCGGCTTCGATCTCACCCCGCCCTCCGAAACGGATCGCCTGCGTCTGGAGGCGTCGCTGACCCCGGAAGAGGCCGAGGTGCTGCTGCATCACGGCACCGAGGCGCCCTTCTGCGGCGGCCTTCTGAACAACAAGACCCACGGCGTCTATGTCTGCCGCCTGTGCGGGCTGCCCCTGTTCCATGCCCGCACCAAGTTCGAGAGCGGGACCGGCTGGCCGTCCTTCTTCGAGCCCTTCGATCCGTCGCATGTGGTGGGGATCGTCGACCGCAGCTACGGCATGGTGCGGACCGAAACCCGTTGCGCCCGCTGCGACAGCCATCAGGGACACGTCTTCCCAGATGGCCCGCCGCCGACCCGGCTGCGCTACTGCATCAATTCGGTGTCCCTGGGATTTGTGGAGGACGGCGCCCCCCTCCCCGACCCGCTGGGCTGCGGCGACCGGCTGGTCCCCGCCTGACGCCGCGCCGTCAGGGACGCATCAGCGCCGTGGCGAAGTCGATGACGCACAGCTCGCCATAGGACGGATGCGGCCCGCAGGCGACGCCGGCCACCCGGAAGGCGGGTTCGAAGATGTTCACCCGGTGACCCCGGCCGCGCACGCCGCGGTCGATCACAAGTTGCGCCACGATGTCCCGGGGCCGGTCATAGCCATAGGCGATGTCCTCTGCGGTGATGCCGGCGAAGACGCCACGGCGCTTCAACCGGTCGCTGAAACCCAGACCCGCCTCTCCATGGCCCACGTCCCCCGTCTGTCCCTGGGCCAGCACGTGATCCCGCGCGCTCTCCTGCAGGCGGCCCTCCGGGGCCAGAGGCGGCGCCGGCGCCTGCCGCTCCAGGAAATGGATCGCCTCCTCCAGAGCCCCGTCGTCCCCGTCCGCCGGGTTTGAATAGCGGCCGGACCGTTCCGCCTCTGCGGCGACCTCCCGCAGATGACGGATATAGGCCTGGGGCTGGGTGCGGGCGAAGTTCAGCTCCGCCAGCACCGCCGCCTCCCGGGACTGGGGCGCAGACGCGGCGACGGACGCCCCGCCCTGCAGCACGAGCGACGCCACCGCCGCCAGGATCGGCTCAAGTCTCATCGCCGGACGCTCCTCAATAACTCTTGGGAAGGCCGAGGACCCGCTCGGCGATGTAGTTCAGGATCATCTCCCGGCTGACCGGCGCGATGCGGGCGATCATCGACTCCCGGAAATAACGCTCCACATCATATTCCTTCGCATAGCCCATGCCCCCATGGGCGAGCACCGACGCCTCGCAGGCGTTGAAGCCGGCCTCGGCGCCCAGATACTTGGCGGCGTTGGCCTCCGCGCCGCATTCCCGGCCGGCGTCGTGCAGGGCGGCGGCCTTGTAGGCCAGCAGGTTGGCGGCTTCCAGCTCGGCCCAGGCCTTGGCCAGCGGGTGCTGCACCCCCTGGTTCTGGCCGATCGGGCGACCGAACACGACCCGCTCCCTGGCGTACTGCGCCGCCTTGCGCAGGGCGGCGCGCCCCAGGCCCACGGCCTCCACCGCGAACAGCACCCGCTCCGGATTGAGGCCCTGCAGCAGATACTTGAACCCGTGCCCTTCCTCGCCGATCAGGGCGTCGTGGGGCACGAGCAGGTCGTCGATGAACAGCGTGTTACACTCCACCGCCTTGCGGCCCATCTTCGGGATCGGCTTGGCGTCGATGTGGCTGCGGTCGAAATCGGCGAAGAACAGGGACAGGCCCTCGGTGGGCTTGCGCGCCTCCTCCTTGGGCGTCGTGCGGGCGATGATCAGGATCTTGTTGGCGCGCTGGGCCGACGTCGTCCAGATCTTGCGGCCATTGATCCGATAGCCCTCATTGGTGCGCACCGCCCGGGTCTCGAGGCTGGAGGTGTCGAGGCCGCTGTTGGGCTCGGTCACCGCGAAGCACATCTTGTCCTCCCCGGAAATCAGCCGCGGCAGGCTGACGGTCTTCTGCGCCTCGGTCCCGAACTTGACGATGGGCATGGGGCCGAAGATGTTCAGGTGGATGGCGGACGCGCCGGAAAAGCCCGCGCCGCTCTCGGCCACGGTCTGCATGACGATGGAGGCCTCGGTCAGGCCAAGCCCCGCCCCGCCCACGGACTCCGGCATGGCCACGCCCAGCCAGCCGCCCTCGGCCATGGCCGCGACGAACGCCTCGGGGAAGCGGCCGGTCTCGTCGGTTTCGCGCCAGTACTCGTCATTGAAGTCCGCGCAGACCCGGGCGACCCCCTCGCGGATGGCTTCCTGTTCGTCGCTCAGCCAGAAACCTGACATGCCATTCCCTCTGTTCTACGCACGCTCGAACCGGCGTGGCCGCAGGCGCTGCGCATGCGGACCCGGATCCTCGCCTGCGAGATAATCCGCAATCATTCCAGCTACAAGCGGGGCCAGCAGCCAACCATTGCGCCGAAGTCCCGTCGCGAGCAGCACGCCGGGGGACGAGGATGGACCGACCAGGGGCAAGGCGTCCGGAGTTGTGGCCCGGACGCCCACCCGCGCCGTCATGTGTTGCGCCGCGAGACCTGGCGCGAAGGCCGACAGCGCAGAGACCAGCCGACGGGTATCGCGGTCCGAAGCCGCCAGATCGCCAACCCCGGCGTCCATGGTCGCGCCGATCATGGCCGACCCGTCCGCCTGGGGCGCCACATAGGCGCCAGGCCCGCGGACGAACGGCGCCATGGCCTGGACCTGTCCCGGGGCGCCCTGCAGGATCTGGCCGCGGATCGGCTGCAGGACCGACAGCTCCGCCGGTCCGTGAGGCAGCCCGCGGCTCGCATACCCGGCGGCGATCACCGTGCGACGGGGGCGGATGCGACCGCCCGCAGAACGCCAGGCGCCGTCGGCGGCCCATTCCACGGGGCCTGCGACCCGCCGGCCGCCGTCGGCCAGGACCCGCGCCTCCAGCGCCGCCAGGGCCTGCGCCGGATCGACGGCGGACTCGCCCGCCAGCCAGCGGATATCCCCCTGCCAGACCTCGAGAAACGGCGCCAAGAGGCGGGCGTCGGCCAGGGCAATCGACTCGCCGGGCGCCTCCGGGCCGGCGGCGGCGTCCGGCCCGCGCAGCACCAGCCCGCCGCACCGGCGCAGCGACAGGCCGAACCGCTCGGCGAAGTCTGGCCAGGCGGCGGCGGCGGCGTCCAGGATCGGGCCGGCGTCGCGGGACTCCGGATCAAGGGCCGTCTCGGACAGGGGCGCGACCATGCCCGCGGCGACCCGGGACGCCGTCTGCGGGTCCCGACCGCCCGCCAGCACCACCTCAAGCCCCCGGTCCGCCAGCTGGGCCGCCACGGCGCAGCCAACGGCGCCGGCGCCGACGACCAGGACATCGGTATGCAAGTCGGACATGGTGATGGCGCGCGCCCTCCGGACCGCGCCGTCCTATCGGATAAGCGGCGCGCCCACAACGACGGCCCGCGGCGTCCGGTCCCGCCTGGGCTCAGACCCCGTGGTTCAGCGCCCGGGACCAGCCCCGGGAAAAGGCGTCGGCCGCGCCCGGCTCCTGGAAGATCACCTGCTTGATCGCGCCGCCGGGACGCGGGTCGGACCGCACCATCACCAGAGGCGCGTCGGCGCCGCCGTCGCCGTCGCCCGCCGCCAGGGCGGCCGAGGCGGCCTCGACGAACCGGTCGAGAAAGCGACCGAAAAGCCGGTCCTCTTCGCCGTCGCAGACCGGAACCGTCAGCACAATGTCTGTCATACCCGACACTCCACCTGCGCCGGATGACCATCGCCCTCGACGCGGGAAACATGCTCCACCCATTTACGCTGCACTGCAACACGAGATCGATACGGCCGCCCCGGCGCGCGCCGACGCCACCGCCCTATCCGGCTTAAGAATAATTGTTCTTTTTCTGTAAGTTAGGCGCTCAAGCCAGCATCCCGTCGATCCGCCTTGGCCCTTGCGGTGATTTTCGCCTGTCGGATCAGCATGGCCTGTTGCCGCGCCGCAACAGGCTTGGAGCCCTCCCCCGCGGTCGTATCAGTGGGCGTCGGGCGGGACCGGCGCGGCGGCCGGCGGCGCCGGGCGGCAGAAGGGAACCAGGACCAGGGCGCACACGAACACCCAGGCCATGGTGCGGAACACCTCGTTGAAGGCGGTGGTCAGGGCGTAGCGGCCGACGACGCGGGCGAACTCCGCCCGGGCCTGCAGGGTGGCGTGGTCCAGATCCCCAAGGCCGCCGGACAGGCGCCGGGCCAGGTCGGCGACGACGCCGGGCGCATGGGCGCCGGGCCGGCCCAGGGCCTCGCCCATCCGCGCCGCCTGGGTTCGCGTCGCGTCTCCCAGCCAGGTGTTGACCACGGCGATGCCGATGGCGCCCCCCAGGTTGCGCATCAGATTGAACAGGGCCGAGGCATAGCGCAGCTCGGTCAGGGCGAAGCCGCCCAGGGCCAGGCCGACGCTGGGGACGATGCACAGCATCACCGCAAAGCCCCGCAGCATCTGCGGCCCGGCCCAGGCGGAAAAACCCCAGTCCGGCGTGATCCAGGAGGCCAGCCACAGGGACGCCGCAAACAGGGTCAGGCCCACCGTGATCACCCGCCGGGGGTCGGCCCTCTGCGACAGGCGCGCGGCGATCACCGTGGACGCCACCTGGGTCACCCCGACGATGAACACGGTCAGACCGATCTGCAGGGAATTGTAGCCCCGCACCCGCCCCAGGAAGACAGGAACCAGATAGGTGGAGGAATAGAGACCGAAGCCGATCACCAGGTTGAACACGCAGGCGAAGGCGAAGGTCGGACGGCGGAACGGGGTCAGCCGGACGATCGGCCCGCCGGAGCGAAAGGACCGCTCCAGGAACAGCACGAAGGCGACCCCGCTGACCCAGGCCGCCGTCAGGATCTTCGGATCGCCGAACCAGTCGTTCTTCGGCCCCTCCTCCAGCACATATTCGAGACAGCCCAGGAAGATGGCCATGGAGGCCAGGTGCGCATAGTCGATCTGGCGCAGCATCTTCAGGTTCGGCCGGTCCACCCGGATCAGGACCAGGGACAAGACCGTCACCAGGGCCCCGGGGACGATGTTGATATAGAAGATCGCGCGCCAGCCCACGGCGTCCGTCAGAAAGCCGCCGACCGTGGGGCCCAGCGTCGGGGCCAGCACCGAGACCATGCCCAGGATCGCCGGGATCATCGCCCGCTGCGGGCCGGAGAACAGGGCGTAGCCGGTGGCGAACACCGTGGGCACCATGGCGCCGCCGACAAAGCCCTGGATCACCCGGAACAGGACCATCGACTGGATGTCCCAGGCTGCGCCGCACAGGGCGCTGGCCAGGGTGAACAGGCCCGCCGACAGGGCGAACAGCCAGCGGGTGGACATGGCCTGGGCGAGGAAGGCCGAGAACGGGATCATCACCAACTCCGCCATCAGATAGCCGGTCTGCACCCAGCTGATCTCGTCCGGTCCCGCCGACAGGCCGGCCTGCACGTCGTTGAGGGACGCCGCCACGATCTGGATGTCGATCAGGGCCAGGAACTGGCCGAAGGCCATCACCGCAAAGATCAGGAACTTCCGCGCGGTGGGCAGGTCCGCCGGCGCGACCTGCGGTCCGTCGCCACCGCCAAACAAGGCCCTCACCCCTCCAGACATCCCCTGATCCTGTGCTTCAAGCCCGCAGTCCGCCGCCCCTTGCGGATCGGACGATGTTTATATTATATGCATCATATTATAAGGAGCCGCAAGATGCGCTACGACGCAGACCGCAAGGCGGAGACCCGCAGCCGGGTCCTGGCCGAGGCGGCCAGGGCGATCCGGGAGGTCGGGCCCGACGGGATCAGCGTGGCCGAGGTGATGTCCGCCGTCGGCCTGACCCATGGCGGGTTCTATGCCCACTTCGCCTCCAAGGACGCGTTGGTGGCGGCCGCCCTCGACCGGATGTTCGACGACATGCGGGAGCGGTTCGCACGCTCCACGGACGGACATGGCGCCGCGGAGGGGCTGGCCCGCTACATCGAATTCTACCTGTCGCCCCGCCACCGGGACGCCCGGGGAACCGGCTGCCCGCTGCCCGCCCTGTCCGCCGACCTGCCGCGCCTGGGGCCGGAGGCGCGGGCCCGCTATGGCGCGGGCGTCGCGGCCCTGACCGAGCGCCTGGCCGGTCATATCGCCCGATTGGGACGGACGCCTGCGGGCCCCCTCGCCGCCTCCGTGGTCGCCGAACTGGTGGGAGCCCTGGCCCTCGCCCGGGCTGTGGCCGATCCGGCGCAGTCCGACGCCATCCTCGCCGCTTCGCGCACCACCCTGATGCTCAGACTTGGACTGGAGACCTCCACATGAGCCTTGCCGACGACATCGCCCCCGGCCTGTCCGGACTGGAACAGCTTCACGCCATGATGCGCGCCGGCCGGATGGCCGGGATCGGCGTCTCCCTGGGCTTCACCCTGGTGGAGGCGGAGGCCGGTCGCACGGTGTTCGAGGGGACCCCCGGCCCCCACGCCTACAATCCCATCGGCACGGTGCACGGGGGATATGCCGCCAGCCTGCTGGACAGCGCCTGCGGCTGCGCCGTCCATTCCCGCCTGCGCGCCGATCAGGGCTATACGACGCTGGAGCTGAAGGTCGCCTATCACAAGGCCATGACCGACAAGACCGGCCCGGTGCGGGCGGAGGGCAAGGTCCTCAGCCTGGGGCGCCGCGCGGCCTTCACCGAAGCCCGCCTCACCGACGCCGCCGGGACGCTCTACGCGTCCGCCACCTCCACCCTCCTGGTGTTCGAGCGATGACCGAGACGACCCTGACCGCGGGGCGGCGCAGCCTTCCCTTTTCCAACCGCACCCTGGCGGCCGTGGGGATCGCCGGCGCCGCGGCCATCGGCGGCGCCCTGTGGATCAACGCGCCGAAGGCCAGCGAAACCACCGACGCGGCCTATGTGCAGGCCGATAGCTCCATCATCGCGCCGAAGGTCCGCGGCCTCGTCGCCCAGGTGCTGGTGGCGCACAACCAGCCCGTCCGCCGGGGCGACGCCCTGGTGCGGATCGATCCGGAGGAGTTCACCGCCCGGGTGGCGGCGGCGCAGGCCGATCTGCAGACGTCCGCCGCCGGCCTCGCCGCGGCCCAGGCGGCGCTCGCGGCCCTGGACGCGGACGAACGGCTGGCGGCGGCCAATGTGCGGGTGGCGCAGGCGTCCCTCCGGTCCGCCGACGCCCAGGAGTTGCGGGCCCGGTCCGACCGGGCGCGGTTCGAGGCTCTGGCGACCTCCGGCGCCGTCAGCGCCAAGGACGTGGACGCCTATCGCGCCGCGGCGGCCTCGGCGGCCTCGGACCAGGACCGGGCGCGGGCCACCCTCGACGCCAGTCGCGACCAGACCGCGGTGGTCGGCGCCCGCCGGGCCACCCTCAAGGCCGCAGAGGCCCAGGCGGTCGCAGCCCGGGCCCGGGCGGAGGCGGCCCTCGCCCTGGCCCGCCAGGACCTCGACCACACCCTGATCCGCGCGCCCATCGACGGGGTGGTGGGCGACCGGCAGGTGGAGCCGGGGGACTATGTGCAACCCGGCACGCGGCTTTTGACCGTCGCTCCCCTGTCGGCCCTCTATGTCACGGCGAATTTCAAGGAGACCCAGGTGGCCCGCATGGCCCCCGGCCAGGCCGTGCGCATCACCCTCGACGCCCTGCCCGGCCAGACCCTCACCGGTCGGGTGGACAGCCTGGCGCCGGGAACGGGCTCGCAGTTCTCCCTGCTGCCCTTCGAGCCGGGCGCCGGCAATTTCACCAAGATCGTGCAGCGGGTGCCGGTCCGCATCGTGCTGGACCGCGGCCAGGCGGCGCTGGCGGCCCTGCGCCCCGGTCTCAGCGCCCAGGCCACGGTCTCGCTGCGGAACTGAGGGCGCTGCGCCGCTGTCGGGAACGGTCGGCGTCAGGAACGGTGAGCGGGGACGAAAGGTTCAGGAATGGCCGGGCCACCAGACCCGCACCGAGACCGCTGGACAACGCCAGCGGCCTCGGCCGGTGAATTGGTACCACCTCTCAGGTTCGAACTGAGGACCTCCAGAGCCACAATCTGGCGCTCTAACCAACTGAGCTAAGGCGGCGCGCGTTCAACGCGAAGGGGTCTTCTAGACGGACAAGCAGGCCGGATCAAGCGCTGGCTGCACCGATCGGACGCCGCCGGAGGAATGACGGCCACAGGCGCCGGGACGGGTCTGCGCCAAGGTCGCCCTTGCCCGAAGGTCGCCGGGTCGTTGCGCGGGTCGAAGGCGCGCCCAATCAAAAACGCCCCGGACCGGGGTCCGGGGCGTTTCTGTAGGTCTGGGTCGAAGGGACCGGATCAGCCGTCGATCTGGAACACGATCGGGATCCGGACCGTTCCGCCGTCAACGGGCTGTCCGTCCTGCGTCTGCGGCTTCATCTTGAAGAACCGCTGCAGTTTCAGGGCGGCGTCGCCGAAGCCGAAGTCAGCCGGGTCCTCTGACACCACTTCACAACCCGTGACCGTTCCGTTGGCCTTCACCGAGCACTGCATGATCACCTTGCCCTTCTTTCCGAGCCGGTTGGCGCGGTCAGGATAGTACTGGGCCAGCTGGTCGCCCGTCGGGAGACGCTCCCAGTTCGGGCGGGAGATCACGTGCGGCGCCGGCGGGGCCGGCGGTGTCACGACCTTGACTTCGTCGTGACGCGGCGGTTCCGGGGTCTTGACCTCGACGAGGGGCGCCGAAGGCGGCGGCGGAACGTCGGGGACAACAGCCGGAGGCCGGGGCTGGATCGGCGGCGGCGCATGGTTGGTCGGCGGCGGCGGGGGCGGCGGCGGAGGGGGCGGCGGCGGCTTGGCCAACGTCACCTGCACAGCCTGGTCGTCGAAGGTCTCCACCTTGGGCTCGATCTTGGTCTTCCAGATCCAGAAGACCAGACCGATGTGGAGCACGAAGACCACCACGATCGCCGGGATGACGGCGGGGTTACGACGTCGCCGGGGAGCATCCCACAACGGGTCGTAGACGTGCTCAGGAGTCTGTTCTGCAGTCATGGAGGCTCCCTATTTGCCCTTGTTCTGGTCTTCGCCGACCAGCGCCACGCTGTAGAAACCGTTGTCCTGGAGCTTGTTCATCACATCCAGGAAATCCCCATACTCCGTGTTCACGTCGGCGCGGATGTAGATCCGCTCCTTGGTGGGGTCCCGCCGGCCTACGTTCTTCTTCAGGTCGGGGCCCATGTCCGTCAGCGTCGTTTTGAAGTCGCCAATGTAGATGGAGCCATTCGGCTTGATCGAGATGTAGATCGGCTTCGGAGGAGATTGCGACGGTGGCGCCGACGCGGGGGGAAGATCTACCTTCACCGACACGGTGGCGAGCGGCGCCGCCACCATGAAGATGATCAGGAGAACCAGCATCACGTCCACGAAGGGGGTGACATTGATTTCGCTGTTCTGGGTCACACTGTACCGAGAACCGCCTCCGGGGCCTGCTAATTTGGCCGCCATCGGTGTTACGCCCCCTTGTCGAGCTGACGAGAGATCGCGTTGGTCAGTTCAGCGATAAACCCTTCCGTCCGAGCGCCATAGGCCGAGATCTGCGTCTGGAAGTAGTTGTAGAAGATAACCGCCGGGATGGCGGTGAACAGGCCGATACCCGTGGCGAGCAGCGCTTCGGCGATACCCGGCGCCACGACGGCGAGGTTGGTGGTGTTGGAGTTCGCGATCCCGATGAACGAGTTCATGATCCCGTAAACCGTGCCGAACAGACCGATGAACGGGCCCGAGGATCCGACCGAGGCCAGGAACGACATGCCGCCCGACAGGCGCTTGGCCAGGGTGGCCT
The DNA here is from genome assembly GCA_903851655.1 of uncultured Caulobacterales bacterium. GTDB lineage: Bacteria > Pseudomonadota > Alphaproteobacteria > Caulobacterales > Caulobacteraceae > CAIMFV01. Next base: position 14,670 of record CAINOV010000087.1, on the reverse strand, counting down.
GCACCGCCGAGATGTTCGACGCCGCGCGGCCGATGGTGGAGTCGCGGTGGACGCCCGAGATCTGCAGACCCGCCTGGCGGGACAGCTCCACTTCACCGGCGGCCGAGGCGGCCATGTCGGCGAGCGGGTTGCCCTCGAACTCTTCCGAGCTCGAGATCTTCTGGATGTCGCTGATCGAACGAGCGCTGCGGAAGGCTTCCACATACTTGTTCGACGCCGAATTGAGGCTGGCGAACTCGATCATCTTCATGATCAGGATCGTCCAGGAGAAGATCGAGGCGAGGATCAGGCCGATCATGACCACCTTCACGACGATGGTCGCGTCGATGAACATGGTGACCGGGTTGAGCTTGCCCGCGTGCTTGATGGCGGTCGGCGCTTCGCCGCCCGCATCCGCCGCGGGGGCCGGGGTTGACGCATCGGGAGCGGGAGCGGCAGCCGACGCGGCCGCGGGAGCGGCTGCCGGAGCTGGCGACGTCGCCTGCGCGAATGCGGGAGCGCTGGTCATCAGCGCGAGCGCGCCAACGAGAGCGATGATCGGGGTCGTTCGTTTTGTTTCCAGCATCTTTCGCCAGTTCCTGGTTGATCAAGCACGGTGGGCCCAAGGGTCGTCGCGCCAGAGCGTCACTTCCCTGCACAAATTTTTGTCGGATGAGTCGGAGAACCGACCCGCCCGACGAGACTTCGAGCGCTTGTCCCGACCAGGGAACCCGCTTTGGGCGGATCCGCACTCATCAGGGGCGCTCAAAATGAGCTGTCGACGCTCGGAAACGACAACAGCCTTACCGCTTTGTCAGAATTGCGGTCCTCGATCCTTTCGCAACCCCTCCCCTTTGCGTCAAGGGGATTCGACGGCTGTCGCGCAAGTCTCCCGCGAAGTTTATTCCCGGGTGAAATCGCTTGACTTGCTTGGACCAGCTGTTGGCGGCGGTGTTTGACAGACCTCCGTCCGCCCCGTCGGCGACGCTCGCGCCCGCGGGTCGGCCCGTGCGGTAAAAGCGCTGCAGCCACCGGCCGCGGGGAGGATGACGGGATTCGAGAAGTGGTGCCTGGGACCGGAATCGAACCAGTGACACGCGGATTTTCAATCCGCTGCTCTACCAACTGAGCTACCCAGGCATAAAAACAATGGCCTGCGGCCATCGCGGAAGCGGGTCTATAAGGCGCCCCTCGCCCGCCTGTCCAGTCTCGATCTCACTCGTCGCCGTCAGAAAGGGCGCCATCGCCGTCGGGATCGCCCTCGGCCACGGGGATGGCGTAGCTCCCGGAGAACCATCGCTGCAGATCCACGTCGCTGCAGCGTCGGGAACAGAAGGGCCGGTACTCGGCCACGGACGCCCGGCGACAGATGGGACAGGCGCCGCGTTTTTGATCACCGGGGTGGCGCGTCAACGGGCAAACACCTCCCGCTCGCCGCGGCCCCGGGCGGGCTGCGGGGTGATCGTGAAGCGCGGACCGATGCGGGCGGTCAGCCCGGCCGCGAGGGATGCAGCCGCCGCAGCGACGTCGGGAGCGCAGAGCGCCGTCACCTGCCGGCCCGGCTGGGCCGCCCGCTCGATCTCGCGGACCATCGCCAGCGCCGCGGTCAGGGCGTCCGGCCGCCCGTCTGGCCCCAGCAGACGCTCCGCCACCGGGGCCGAGCGCCAGGGGACCGTCAGCTCCAGCACGCCGAACTTGGAGATCGGCCCCACGGCCACCCCCGGCTGATCGGCGGCGAAGGCGGCCTTCACCGCCTCCATCAGCACCGGCCCGTTGTGTCCCTTTCCGGCGAGGTCGACGATCACCAGCCCGCCCAGCCCCTTCAGGCGCAGCAGCCGCGCCGTCTCGGTGAGGGCGATCTGGTTGGTCCTTGTGGCGCTGGCGCGATCGTCCGCCCCCGCCGAGGTTCCCATGTCCACGTCCACCGCCACCAGGGCGCGGGTCTGTTCGACGGTCAGCCGACCCCCGCCCCGGAGGGGAAACTCGATGGCCAGCGCCTCCTCGACGGCGTGGTCGGCGGCCTCACGGGCGCCGGCGCCGGTCTCGATCTCCGCGCCCGGCGCAAAGCCCTGCAGGCGTTCGGCCAGTTCAGGGGTGGGCGTGATCCAGCGCGGCGGCGCGGCGTCGACCTGCAGCACCCGGCCGCTGGCGGCCTTGTCCCGGCGGGCGGGCGCCAGCACCTGAACGCGGACGAAGCGCCCCTGCCCCGCCCCGTCGGGCAAGGCGGCCCGCGCCACAATCAGAGACACCCCGCCCGGCCCTTCGAGAAAGACGACGCCGAGGCCCTTTTCCACCCGCGCGACCCGCGCCACCACCACGGCGCCCGGGCCGGGCGCGCCGGCGTCCCCGTCCCGGGCCAGCAGAAGCCGCTCCGGACGGCCGTCGAGCCAGACCACGCCCCGTCGCTCGCCCACGGCGTCATCCAGGAACAGTCGGCGACGCGCGGTCATGGCGGCGACCCGTCCGGCCGTCGCCAGCCCAGGCCGTCGAGGAGGCAAAGGGTCTCGTAAAGGGGCAGCCCCACCACGCCGGAATAGGAACCGGACAGGTCCAGCACAAACCCGCCGGCGTGACCCTGAACCGCATAGCCGCCGGCCTTGCCCCGCCATTCGCCGGTGGCGAGATAGCCGTCAATCTCCCGCCCGGTGAGGCGCTTCATCCTGATTCGGGTGCGGGAGACCCTTGCCGCGGTCCGCCCATCGGGGCGACGCAGACAGACCCCGGAAAAGACCTGATGCGCGCGGCCGGACATCAGCTCGAGGCAGGTCCGGGCCTCCGCCTCGGTCTCGGTCTTGGGCAGCAGCCGGCGCCCCACCGCCACCACCGTGTCCGCCGCCAGCACGAAGGCCGCAGGATGGCGCGCGGCCACGATCCCGGCCTTGGCGCGGGACAGGCGCTCCGCCAGTCGCGGCGGCGTCTCGTCCGGCCCGGGGGTCTCGTCGATGTCGGCGGGATCCACCTGGTCCGCGACCACCCCCACCTGGGCGAGCAGATCCACGCGCCTCGGACTGGCGCTGGCCAGGACCAGCGGGACATAGGTCATGGGCGCGCCGCCTCCGCGCGCTCTGCAGAGCGCGGGCGACGCCCGGTCCCGGGCCAGGCGGAAAGGACGGTCGCCGTCACGGTCGACCGGGCCTCACTTGAAGCGGTAGGTGATTCGACCCTTGGTCAGGTCGTAGGGGGTCATTTCCACAAGCACCTTGTCCCCAGCGAGAACCCGGATCCGGTTCTTGCGCATCTTGCCCGCCGTGTGGGCGATGATTTCGTGCTTGTTCTCTAGTTCAACGCGAAACGTCGCGTTGGGAAGGAGTTCGGTCACTGTGCCGGGAAACTCCAGAAGTTCTTCCTTCGCCATTCAGCCTCTCGAAAGGTTGCTCTCAAATGCAACGAGGCCCGCGCCAGCCGTGAAGCTGGGCGCGAGCCGAATATCTGCGCCCTGATAATGGCAGATCATCCACCGAAGGTCGATGGTCGGCCGAAATAGTCGTCGATGCGCCGTTCCAGACCGTCCCGGACGAGGCGGTACTGGGTCAGTCGCTGCTCGCGTCCGCCGTCCGACAGGGTCGGGTCCAGGGTCGGCCAGTAGATCACGGTCATGGCCAGCCCGCGGGCGAACTCCAGGGCCCGGTGATGCGCCTCCGGCGTCAGGGACACCACCAGATCGAAGGACGAATCGTCCAGGTCCTGGAACGACCGCGGCCGGTGGGCGGCCACGTCCAGGCCGATCTCGTCCATGGCGGCGACGGCGAAGGGATCCACCTCGGCCCCCGCCCGCAGGCCGCAGGAGTCGACGAACACCCGGCCGCCGAACTTGCTGCGCAACAGCCCCGCCGCCATGGGCGACCTGACGCAGTTGAGATTGCAGGCGAAGAGGACGGCGCCCGGCAGGTCCCCGCGCCCATCCCCAGGCGTCGGCGTCACGTGGTCGTCGGGCGCCGGTGCAGGGCGCAGATCAGGGTGAACAGCCGGCGGGCCGTGTCGTGATCGGTCTCGACCTTGCCGCTCAGCCGTTCGCGCAGGAGACGGGAGCCCTCGTCGTGCAGCCCGCGCCGCCCCATGTCCAGCGCCTCGATCTGCGAGGGCGTCGACTGGCGGATCGCCGTGAAATAGCTTTCGCAGATCATGAAATAGTCCCGCACGATGGTCCGGAACGGCGACAGGGACAGCATGTGCCGGCGGGCGTAATCCGGTCCGGTGATGTCCATCACCAGCCGCCCCTCCACCAGGGACAGGCGAAGGTCATAGGGTCCGCCGGCGGCGCCCTCGGGCGCGAACAGGTTCTCCTCGAGCAGGTCGAAGATCGCGACCTGGCGTTCGTGCTCCACATCGCGGGACGCCGCCGCCAGCGAGGTCTCGTCGATCTCCACCGACTGCAGGCGTTGTGGCGAGACGGTGTCCGGCATGCCCTGTCAGGACTCCTGCAATCTGATGGCGGCCGATCGCTGGTGCGCCGGCAGACCCTCCACCCCGGCCAGGGCCGCGGTGGGCGGGCCGAGGCGGCGGAACGCCTGATCCGAGCACCTTACAATCGAGGTCCGCTTCAGAAAATCATAGATCGACAGGCCCGACGAGAACCGCGCCGCGCGGCTGGTGGGCAGGACATGGTTCGATCCCGCCACATAGTCGCCCACCGCCTCCGGCGTGTAGCGGCCCAGGAACATGGCGCCGGCGTGCCGAACCTTGTCCGCGAGCCGGTCCGGATCGGCGACGGCGAACTCCACATGCTCCGGCGCGATCCGATCGACCAGGGCCGGGGCCTCGTCCAGCGGGGCGATGATCACCGCCCCGTGCCGCGCCCAGGAGGCGGCGGCCGTCTCTCCGGTGGCGAGGGTGAGGATCTGCCGCGCCACCGCCGCGGTGACGGCCGCAGCGAAATCCTCGGAGTCTGTGATCAGGATCGACTGGGCGTCGGGATCATGTTCGGCCTGGCTCAGCAGATCGGCGGCGATCCATTCGGGATCATTGTCCCGGTCGGCGACCACCACGATCTCGGACGGTCCGGCCAGGGCGTCGATGCCCACCACCCCGTACAGCCGACGCTTGGCGGCGGTGACATAGGCGTTGCCGGGGCCCACGATCTTGTCCACCGGACGGATCGGTCCGGCGCCATAGGCCAGGGCGGCGGCGGCGTGGGCGCCCCCCACCCGCCAGATCTCGGTGACGCCGGCGATGGCGGCGGCGGCCAGCACCGCAGGCTCCAGCCGGCCCGGCGGCGTGACCATGGCGATGCGGGCGACGCCGGCGACCCGGGCGGGCACGGCGTTCATCAGGACGGTGGACGGATAGGCCGCCCGGCCGCCCGGCACATAGAGCCCGACGGCGTCCAGCGGCGTCCAGCGCCAGCCCAGCTCCACCCCGGCCTCGTCGACAAAGCGCTCGTCCCGCGGGCGCTGGCGGGCGTGATAGGCTTCAATGCGACTGGCGGCGAAGCGGATCGCGTCCCGGATCTCGGGGGGCGTGGCCTCCACGCCCGCGGCGATCTCGTCCGCCGTGACGCGCAGGGTGTCGACGGTCAGCTCGACCCGGTCAAAGCGCCGGGCATAGTCCAGCAGGGCCTCCACGCCCCCGGTGCGCACCCCTTCGAGGATGGCGGCCACGGCGGCGTCGACGTCCGCCGGCTGGCCCCGGGGCGCAGCCAGGAACGCGGCGAACTCAGTCTCGAAGCCCGGATCAACGCTACGCAGGTGCTTCAAGGCTCAACTCTCCTCATGCTTGGGGGCGCCGCGCGCCGGCCAGGGGTCTCCCAGGTCGGACAGGGCCGCGTCGATACATTCCAGGTCCGCCTGCAGGTCCCCGCCCCCGGCAAGCACGATGTCCAGCACCCCGCCCGGCGGCTCTCCGGGGGTGAAGCCGACGCTGAGGATGGAGATGACCGCATCGGCCGCCTCCCGCCGCAGGTTGCGGCTGCGCACGCCGAGCACGCCGCCGAACTGGACGGCCGCGCGGATGCGTTCGCCGCCCGGCTCCGCCGATTCCCAGCGATAGCGGTTCACCGCCAGGGTCAGGGTGCGACTGGCGGGCTCGAAGCGGATATCGCCGACCCGCGCCACCGCATCCTGCAGCGCCGCGGACAGCACGGTCAGATCATCCGGATCCTGGGCCAGCAGGCGCAGGGGCGGACGGGCGGGGGCTGCGGCCGGCATCAGGCGGCGTCCTCCTCGCCTTTCAGACGGCGGATGTCCGCGCCGCAATTGGACAGCTTTTCCTCGAGGCGTTCGAAGCCCCGGTCCAGGTGATAGACCCGGTTGACCACCGTCTCGCCCCGCGCAGCCAGGCCCGCGATCACCAGACTGACCGAGGCCCGCAGGTCGGTGGCCATGACCTGGGCGCCGTTCAGCGCCTCGACGCCGCGGACGCGGGCCTCGCCCCCATGGACGCTGATCTCCGCCCCCAGCCGCGCCAGTTCCGGCACGTGCATGAAGCGGTTCTCGAACACGGTCTCGCGGATCACGCTCTCGCCGGACGCCAGGGTCATCAGGGCCATGAACTGGGCCTGCAGGTCCGTGGCGAAGCCGGGATAGGGGTCGGTGACCACGTCCACGGAGCGCAGGCGCTCGGCCCCCCGGCGGATCTGCACGCCGTCGTCGGTGGGCGTCACCTCGACCCCGGCCTCGACCAGCTTGGACAGCAGCGCCTGGAGGTGGTCCGCCCGGCATCCGGTCAGCCGCACGCAGCCCCCGGTGACCGCCGCCGCGACGGCGTAGGTGCCCGCCTCGATCCGGTCCGGCACCACCGCATGGTGTCCGCCGCTTAAGCGCTCGACCCCTGTGATGCGGATGGTGGGGGTGCCGGCGCCTTCGATCCTTGCGCCCATGAGGTTCAGGCAGTCGGCCAGATCCGCGATCTCCGGCTCCTGCGCGGCGTTGAGCAGGGTGGTCTCCCCCCGGGCCAGGACCGCGGCGAGCAGGGTGTGCTCGGTGGCGCCGACGGACACGAACGGGAACTCGATCCGCGCGCCCTTCAGCCCCCGGGGCGCCTGAGCGTAGACATAGCCCTCGTTCAGGTCGATGTGCGCGCCCAGCGCCTCCAGCGCCTTGAGGTGCAGATCCACCGGCCGCGCCCCGATGGAGCAGCCGCCCGGCAGGCTGACCTTGGCGTGTCCGGTCCGCGCGATCAGCGGTCCCAGCACGTTGAAGGAGGCCCGCATCTGGCGAACGAGGTCATAGCTGGCGAAGGCCGAGACGATCTCCGGCGTGTGCAGGATGGTCTCGGGGCCATCGGGGCCCTGTTGCTCGGTCACCTCGGCGCCCAGGCGGCGCAGCAGTCGCGCCAGGAACCGGGTGTCGGCCAGCCTGGGCATGTTGCTGAGACGCAGGGGCGCATCGGTCAGCAGGCTGGCCGCCATCAGCTTGATGGCGGAATTCTTGGCGCCGCTGATCGGGATCGACCCTTCCAGCGGCGCGCCACCGACGATGGCGATGCGATCCATCTCTATCCCTGGGGGAGCGTCCGGAGTGTGGACGGCGCCGGAGGGCTCAGCTCCGAAACCGTCTTCGTCAGGCGCCTTCTACAACAGCCGCGAGCCATAGCAAGTGCGCGTTCGCATTCGGGGGCGGGTTGTCCGCCCTACTCCAGGAAGTCCTGATGGAACTCGGGCGCGTCGGCCTCGTCGTCGCCGACGGGGTCCTCGTCGCCCACGGCCTTGGACGGGTCGGGAACGCTGAAATCCGCCGGGATGTTCATGTCCAGAAGTCCCGCCGCCCGCATGTCCGCCGCCCCTGGCAGATCGTGCAGCGATGCGAGGCCGAAATGGGCCAGAAAGGCGTCCGTCGTCCCGTAGGTGACCGGCCGTCCCGGAGAGCGGCGCCGGCCGCGCATCCGCACCCAGCCGATCTCCAGCAGCAGGTCCAGGGTGCCCTTGGACAGGCCCACCCCGCGCACCTGTTCGATCTCGGCCCGGGTCATGGGCTGGTGATAGGCGATGATCGCCAGGGTCTCCATGGCCGCCTTGGAGAGGCGTCGGCTCTCCTCCCGCTCCTCGGTCATCAGGAAGGCCAGGTCCGCCGCGGTCGTGAACCGCCAGCGGTCGGCGACGCAGACCAGCTCCACGCCCCGCCCCTCATAGCGCTGGCGCAGCGTGGCCAGGGCCCGGCCGATATCGGCGCCGGCCGGCAACCGCGCCGCCAGATCGGCGGCCGAGAGGGGCTCTGCGGCGGCGAACAGCAGCGCCTCCACCTGACGCTCGGTCTGGGCGAGGTCGGTGACGGCCCCCGCCGGCGCGGCGACGGTTTCGGTGGCGTCGGTCATGCCGCCGGCTCCTGCGTCGGGGCGGGTCGGGCCCGCAGGTACAGCTCGGCGAACGCCTCCAGCTGTCGCGCCTCCAGCACGCCCTCCTTCACCATCTCCAGGCCCGCAGAGAGGGTCGACGCCACATAGGACGCCCGGGACGGCCCCTCGCCGCCCGTCGGATGCGGGGCGATGACCGAAAGGGACGCCCAGGCGTCCAGCTCCGGAAGGATCTCCCGCAGGCGATGGCGTGCGGCCTCCAGGGGAAACGCCTCGACGCGGCTGGTGGGGGCGTAGGTGCGGCCGGCCTCCCGGGTGCGCTGCTGGGCGTAGGCCTTCACGAGACTGAACAGGTCATCGGCGTAGCGGGTGGTGGAATGCACCTTCACCGCCTCAGGATCGCCGCGCATGAAGACGTCGCGGCCCAGCTGCGGGCGCCCCTTCAGCGTCTCGATCGCCCGGCGCATGGCGTCGAGCTTGGCCAGCCGGAAGGCCAGCTGCGACGCCACGTCCTCCGGATCGCCGGCGGGGTCGTCCGCCCGAGCCTTCTTCGGCAGCAGCAGCCGGGACTTGAGGTAGGCCAGCCACGCCGCCATCACCAGATAGTCCGCCGCCAGGGAAAACCGCCGACGCCGGGCCTGCTGGACAAAGGCCAGGTACTGTTCGGCCAGCCGCGCGATGGAAATCTTCATCAGATCCACCTTCTGCGTCCGGGCCAGGGCCAGCAGCAGGTGCAGCGGTCCTTCGAAGCCGTCCACGTCGATGACCAGGGCCTCGCCATCCTCCGCGGCGTTGGCGGCGGCCTGGAAATCCAGGGAGGGCTGCCAGGTCTGGCTCATGCGGCGCCGGCCACGAGCTGGCGGAACCGCTCCCGCGCCCAGGCGCGATCCAGGGGCTCGACCGTGCGCGGGATCCGCGCCAGGGCGGCGGCGGCCCGGGCCCGGGCGCGGCCGGCCAGCGGACGAGCGGCGGCGGCGATCTCGGACATCTCCCCCCGGTCGCCATTGCAGTGGAGCACGATGTCGCAGCCCGCCGCCAGGGACCGGCGGGTGCGCTCGGCGAAGCTGCCGCTCAGCGCCTTCATGGACAGGTCGTCGCTCATGAGCAGGCCGTCGAAGCCGATGTCCCGGCGGATCACCTCGGTGATCACCCGGCGGGAGGTGGTCGCGGGTCGTCTGCGATCGACAGCGCCGTAGATCACGTGGGCGGTCATGGCCATGGGCATGTCGGACAGGCTGCGGAAGGGGGTGAAGTCCACCTGCGACAGGGCCTCGAGGGGCGCATCCACCAGCGGCAGGTGCAGGTGGCTGTCGGCGAGCGCCCGCCCATGGCCGGGAATATGCTTGATGATCGGCAGGACCCCACCCGCCAGCAGCCCCTCGGCCGCCGCCCGGCCGAGCACGGCGATCGTCTCCGGCGTCGTCCCATAGGCGCGGTCGCCGATCACGTCATGGGCGCCGGGTTGCGGGACATCGAGGACCGGAACCGCGTCCACATTGATCCCCAGGGCGTGCAGGTCGTCGGCCATGAGCCGCGCGCCCAGCCGGGCGAAGGCCGCCGGCAGCAGCGGATCATCCGTCCTGAGCGCCCCATAGGCCCGGCCGGGAGGATAGACCGGCCAGTGGGGCGGCCCCAGTCGCTGGACCCGTCCGCCCTCCTGGTCGATCATCACCGGCGCATCGGCCCGTCCGACGGTCTCCCGAAGGGCGGCGACCAGCGCCCGCACCTGGGCCGGCGTCTCCACGTTCCGGCGGAACAGGATGAAGCCCCACGGCGCGACGTCCCGGAAGAACGCCGCCTCGTCCGCGGTCAGAACCGGTCCGGAGCAGCCGAAGATACAGGCGAGGGTCAACGGCCGGCGACCTAGCTGGCCGGCTTGACGATGCAGTCCTGGTGGCGGGCCTTCAGGGTCGTGCAGAAGGCCACCGCGTCCGCATGGCTGGCGAACCCCGTCACCTGGCTGCGGTAGCGCGTGGCGGCGCCCACCTGGACCGGCTCGATCTTGCGCCCCTTGCCGGACACGGCGCCGCCCATCAGGCCGGCGACACGGTTCCAGCCCTCACCCGCCTGGGCTTCGGTGGCGAAGGCGCCGATCTGGACCACCGCGGCGCCCGTGACCCCGGCCGCCGGGGCCGGCGCCGCCTTGGCCGAAGCGGCCTTGACCGGCTTGGCGGGCTTGGGCGAGTCGAGCAGGGAGCCGACGGGATCGGCGCGTGAGGCAGGGGTCGCCGGCTTGGCCGCAGCCACATGGGCGACGGGCGCCTTCACCGGCGCAGGGGTCGGCGCGGGCTTGGCCGCGGGCGCCGCCGCCACGGGAGCAGCCTTGGCGACCGCCGCCGGGGCCGGCGTTTCCGCAGGCTTGGCGACGACCGGCGCCGGGGCTGCCGGCGGGCTGGCCGCGGGCGGGGTCGCCGAACGGGCGACCGGCTGTTCAGGGCCGGCCGAGGTGGCGATCGGCTCCGCCGAAGGCGCCGGAGCGGCCGGTTGCGCGGCGACCACGGTCAACCCGTTGGGCGCGGCCGGCGGCGGCGGCGACTTGAACTGCTCCACCGGCGTGCCCACCGGCGGCGGCTGGTCCGACGGCTTGCGCACCCCGCTCTGGTAGAAGAGGAACAGGGCCACCACCAGGGCGGCCAGGACGATGCAGGAGAAGATCAGGGCCAGCGGCAGGGGCCGGGCCTCCCGGCTGACGCGGGCGTCAAACGACAGGGGCGCATCCGGCTGCGGCGTGTAGGCCCCACGTTCGTGATCGCTCATCGACATCTCTCCCGAGGGCGACGCGCCGAAGCCCGGCCCGCCACCGAATCATTCGATTGTAACAAACCGGTCCCGTACAAAGAAACCACGCCTTTGGGCCGGCCGATCTGCGTCTAGTGCCAAATGTCCATCGAGAACAGCCGCCTGTGCTCGTCGATGGCGAAACGGTCGGTCATGCCCGCAATATAGTCGCAGACCTTGCGGGCGTGCGCGGCCGTCGACCGGCCCTCCCCCTCCCCGGACCATTCCGGCGGCAGGGTTTCCGGCTCGTCCATGAACAAGCGGAACAACTCGGCGAGAATGCGGCGGGCCTGGCTCCGGGTGCGGTTGACCCGGTAGTGGCGATACATCCGCTGGTGCAGGAAGGCCCGCAACCGGGCCAGGTCCTCGGCCATGCCGAGGGAGAAACTCACCAGGGGCTGGTCCAGCCCGCGGACCGCATCGGCGGAGGTCACGCCGGTGGCCGCCGCCCGCCGCCGGGTCTCGTCCAGCACGTCGTCGACCATGGCCCCGATCATCCGCCGCACGGCCTCCAGCCGCAGCATGCGGTCGTCGATGCCCGGCCAGTCGATCCGGACCGACCGGATGGCCGGTCCGATCAGCGGGATGTCGGCCAGGTCCTCGATGCCGAACAGGCCCGCCTGCAGCCCGTCGTCCACGTCGTGGTTGTTGTAGGCGATGTCGTCGGCCAGGGCGGCGGCCTGGGCCTCGGCGGACGCATAGGTGCCGAGCCACAGGTCATGGTCGGCGCAATAGGCGACCACCGGGCGGTAGGCGGGGTCATCCAGCTTGGCGGTGATCGGGCCGTTATGCTTCACCACCCCCTCCAGGGTCTCCCAGGTGAGGTTCAGCCCGTCAAAGCCGGGATAGCGACGCTCCAGCCGGGTGATCACCCGGAAGGTCTGCACATTGTGGTCGAAGCCGGCGAACTCCGTCATGCAGCGCTGCAGCTCGTCCTCGCCGGCGTGACCGAAGGGCGGGTGTCCCAGGTCATGCGCCAGGGCCACGGTCTCGGCCAGGTCGCCGTCCAGGCCCAGGGCCTGGGCCAGGGACCGGGCGATCTGAGCCACCTCAAGGCTGTGGGTGAGCCGGGTGCGGTAATAGTCGCCCTCGTGCGCCACGAAGACCTGGGTCTTTTCCTTCAGCCGGCGAAAGGCGCTGGCGTGGATGATCCGGTCCCGGTCCCGGGCGAAGGGGGTGCGCGTACGGCTCTCCGCCTCGGGATGCCGGCGGCCGCGGCTGGCAAAGGGATCGCTGGCGTAGGGCGCGCGGCTCAGCAACGCCTGGTCGGGCGCGGCCTCGGACGCGGAATCGGTGGACGGGCGGGTCGCCAAGCGATGTCTCCGTGCGGCAGGTCTTCCGCAGGATGCGGAAACTGAGCATATAAGGGCGTTCGGTCCGCGCGCGAAGCGCGGTGACGATCGCCGGAAGGTCCCGAGTGCCACAATGCGAGATGACCCCATCACCCTGTCCGAGTCCGCGGCCCGCCGACTCAAGTCCCTGGCCCCTGCGGGCGGCGCGCCGCCGAAGCTCCGCGTCTCGGTGCGCGGGGGCGGCTGTTCGGGCTTCCAGTACGAGTTCGCCCTTGTCGATGCGCCGGAGCCCGGCGACATGCTGGTGGAGCTCGACGGCGCCGCGGCGCTGATCGACGACGTCTCCGTGCCGTTCCTGAAGGGATCGGTGGTGGACTTCGTGGACGAGCTGGCCGGCGCGGAATTCCGCATCCGCAATCCCAACGCCCGGTCCAGCTGCGGCTGCGGCGTCAGCTTCTCCATCTGACCGGACCGAAACCGGGCCGGCGCGGATCGCCGTTGGCCGGAGCCCTCGCGCAGCCCTCTAGCGGATCGTCCCATGAAGATCGCCACCTGGAACGTCAATTCGATCAACGCCCGGCTGGAGTCGGTGCTCGACTGGTTCCGCGTGGCGGCGCCGGATGTGGCGGCCCTGCAGGAAATCAAGTGCGTCGACGAGAAGTTTCCCGCTGAAGCCTTTGAATCCCTTGGCTACAATGTCGCTGTCCATGGCCAGAAGACCTATAATGGCGTGGCGCTGCTGTCCAAATATCCCATGGAGGACATCCAGCGGGGCCTGCCCGGTGACGAGACCGACGACCAGGCCCGCTATATCGAGGCGCTGATCGCCGCGCCCCGCCCGGTGCGGGTGGGCGGGCTCTATCTGCCCAACGGCAATCCGGTGGAGACCGAGAAGTTCGCCTACAAGCTGGCCTGGTTCGAGCGGCTGCACGCCCGGGCCCGGGCCTGGCTGGCGCTGGAGGAGCCCCTGGCCCTGATCGGCGACTACAATGTCATTCCCCAGCCGAAGGACTGCTACGATCCGGTGGCCTGGGCCGGCGACGCCCTGTTCCGGCCGGAGAGCCGCCAGGCGCTGCAGGCGCTGACGCATCTGGGCTTCACCAACGCCGTGGAAGCCCGGGCCGCCGATCCCCACGCCTACACCTTCTGGGACTATCAGGCCGGGGCCTGGCCGCGGGACCACGGGATCCGCATCGACCACATCCTCCTGTCGCCCCAGGCGGCGGACCGGCTGGTGGGCTGCGAGGTCGACCGGGAGGTGCGCGGCCGGGAGAAGCCCTCCGACCATGTGCCCGTCATCGCCGTCCTCGCCGACTGAGCGGCCGGCGGCCTTGCCTCGACGCACCGCTCCGGAGACCGCGCCGTGACCGCATCGGCGCCCCTGCTGCTCCTGTTCCTGGTGGGCGCCGCGGTGATCACCGCGGCGGCCATGGCCTGGCGCTGGTGGATGGAACCCGTTCGCCGCGGCCCGCGAACGCTGGCCGCGCGTCTGGGCGGGGCGCTGGACGCGGTGGTCCTGTCGGCGGATCGCGGGGAAGGCGTCGGCTTTCGCGTCTCGCCGCCCGGGATCGCCGTCCTGCGCGGACCGGGGGACCAGGGCCTGATCTTCGGCTTCGAGGAACTGCTCGGCGTCGAACTGATGATCAATGGCGAGGTCCGCGCCCGGGCCTATCGCGGCGAGCCGCGCCGGCCGCTGGACGTGACCCGGGCGCGGCTCCAGCATCTGGCCCTGCGGCTGGTGTTCGACGACCTGCGCTATCCGGAGTTCGAACTTCGCCTGCGGGAACCGGAGGATCCGGGCGAGGCGTCGTCCCAGGCCCTGGACAGCGCCCGCCGCATGTTCGCCCATCTGGAGGCCGTGCTGCGCCAGACCGGGACCGCCGAGATCGCCCGCGCTCCCGCCACGGCGCCGCCCCCGGCCCCGCCTCCGCCCGCGCCGACGCCCGATGAGGATGAACCCGACGCCGACGATCCGCCCTTCTGAGGGTTTGCTCGCAACCCCCTGAACAGCCAGGACAAACCCCTCCAACAGAAAGCCCCGCCGGATCTCTCCGGCGGGGCTCTGTGTCGGTCGCTGGGGTCCGCCGGTCGCCCGGCGAGGCTTAAGGCCTATTCGACGATCTTGGAGACCACGCCCGCACCCACCGTGCGGCCGCCCTCACGGATGGCGAAGCGCAGCTTCTCTTCCATCGCGATCGGGGTGATCAGTTCCACGTCCAGTTCCGCATTGTCGCCCGGCATGATCATTTCCACGCCTTCGCGCAGACGGATGATGCCCGTCACGTCGGTGGTGCGGAAATAGAATTGCGGACGATAGTTGGTGAAGAACGGCGTGTGACGACCGCCTTCTTCCTTCGTCAGGATATAGGCTTCAGCCACAAACTTGGTGTGCGGC
>CAINOV010000086.1 GCA_903851655.1 uncultured Caulobacterales bacterium | reverse complement strand
TCGCCGCCGACGACCTGACGCAATTCCCGCACCGATAGTTCTCGCACGGGTCTCGTGCTCCAGCCCAACTGTCGTATTGAGGCTAGGTTCGACTTCGAGAACGACGTTCAGTCACCAGATCGCAGCAGACAGCCCTCCCGTCACGATCAACAATAGTGTGTTAGAGCAGTGGCACACCAGCTGGGCGACAAAACGGTCTTCGGCGGGCTCGTTCACCCGTAGGGCAATGACAGCGTACAAAACACTTGTTCCGGCATGGACAATCCGCGTCAGCCATGTTGCAGAGTGTTTCGCGGCGGCCCATTGCGACATCGGTAACACGTTGTCCATGCCGATTAGACATAGCGTATAGAGCGCAACACTCCACGTCCGACGGGGCCCGGCGATGTCCACGCTCAAAACCCGCCCAGCTTCCTCCAGAAACGGCGTGACGGCGATCGCCATAAGCACGTCACTGGATGTTGGTGGAAGCGCC
This sequence comes from uncultured Caulobacterales bacterium, assembly GCA_903851655.1. Classification (GTDB taxonomy): domain Bacteria; phylum Pseudomonadota; class Alphaproteobacteria; order Caulobacterales; family Caulobacteraceae; genus CAIMFV01. The sequence goes on along the minus strand of CAINOV010000086.1, from coordinate 1,650 downwards.
TGCCACTGAACCGTCCCAAAAAGAAAAACATTCGCAATCAACTTTATTGAATAAATGATACCTAAAAATAGAAAGTCGAGCGCGAAAATTTGGTATATATTCAATGAATTTTGACTGAAACCGAACATAAGGCCACAGAATTACTGATATTTGTAAGTATTATATACACCAAATGCATCAGCATATTTTGAAGCGGCAACACGATTGTCGTCCGTATTCGGATGACGCGTCATATAGGTCGCAAGCGTAAAAGCACTCGTCGCTGCTATCCCGACACCGGTCAAGTCGATCACGGCAATAACCACCCCGCCCCGAGCCAAGGCAAGACCTACTCCGAGTGCTATGCCCCCGACCTGCGCAATCTGGGGAAGAAGTCCATCGGAATTTGGCTCTTCCGTGCTCGAAGGCGGCGTAATCACAACGGGCGGGAGATCGGTAATCGACGGGTCGGACGGATCCGGCGACGTGCCCGGCGCAAAGATCTCGATCGTGCCGTCCGGGTCGACCATGTAATCCACGGCCCCGCCGCCGACCATGACGCCCCCGCCGAAGCCGTCGAAGTTATCCATCAGGTCGCCGCCGACGACCTGACGCAATTCCCGCACCGATAGTTCTCGCATGGGTCTCGTGCTCCAGCCCAACTATCGGATTGAGGCTATGCACGATTTACGGCCGAGTCTAACGAGATGTTTTTACAACTTTAAAAGGATTTTTTGGCCGGCGACGGGTCGGTCCAGTCCCCCCGTCGCCATTGCCCGCGGATGCCTATTTCGTCTTCAGGTGGGCGTCGTACCAGGCCACCCAGCGGTCCATCCGGTCCTTGAGGAAGCTCGGCCGGCGCAGGCCGTGGAACTCGCCGGGATAGATGATCAGGCCCGTGTCCAGACCGCGGCTGCGCAGGGCCTGGTACATCTGCTCGGAATTGGTCATCGGCACGTTCATGTCCTTGTCCCCCACCATGAACAGGGTCGGGGTCCTGATCCGGTCATTGTGCAGGAAGGGGAAGCTGATCTTAGCCCACACGTCCGGATGCTCCCACGGGCGGCCCAGCTCCATCTCGTAGTCGCGGATATACTGATCGGTGCCGTAGCCGGCGATGATGTTGGCGATGCTGGCGCCGCTGACCGCCGCCTTGAAGCGGGTGTCGGTGGCGATGACGTAGTTGGTCAGCATGCCGCCATAGCTCCATCCCCCCACCGCCAGCCGGTCCGGATCGGCGATCCCCCTGGCCACGGCGTCATCCACCGCCGCCAGGGCGTCGGTCACGTCCTTGAAGCCCCATTCGGCGTAGATGGCCTTGGCGTAGGCCTCGCCCCGCCCGGTGCTTCCCCGGGGGTTGGACGAGACCACCGCATAGCCGTGGGCCGCCAGGATCTGGCGGATCAGGTCGAACTCGTCATCGAACTGGGCCTGCGGGCCGCCGTGGTTGTAGAGCATGGTCGGCAGCTTTTCCCCCGCCCTGGCGTGGGGCGGCAGCACCATGAAGCCGTGCACCTCGGTCCCGTCCTTGCTGGTGAAGCGGGTCTCGGTGGTCTTCGCCACCTCCACCGTCGCCAGCCACGCGTCGTTCTGCTTCGACAGGGCGCGAACCTCGGCCCCCTTGCCGGTGCGGTCGAGGGCGTAGACCTCCGTCGGGGCGTCCGGCCGGCT
>CAINOV010000085.1 GCA_903851655.1 uncultured Caulobacterales bacterium | reverse complement strand
CAGCTCGTCCAGGAAGGACTGGAAGACGAAGCTGAGCGCGTTGCTGGACGGGGCGCGCAGGGCGCCGGTGGGCAGGCCCGCCGGGATCAGCGACGCCTCGATCAGGCAGTTGGGGACCAGCCGCGCCGGGGTTTCCGAGCCGCTCATCCCCGCGCTGGGGGCGAACTTGTCCCCCTGACCGAAGGACACGAAGTGGTTGCGCCACGCCACCAGCCGGCCCTGGGCGTCCAGTCCGGCCTTCAGGCTGTGGAAGGCGCCGGGGCGGTAGAAGTCGTGGCGGATGTCATCCTCCCGCGACCACAGGAGCTTGACCGGCAGGCCGGACTGCCGGGCGATGGCGGCCGCCTCGACCATGTAGTCATTGTTCAGCCGTCGCCCGAACCCGCCGCCGCAGCGGGTCACGTGCACGACCACGTCCGCCTCGGCCAGGCCCAGGGTCTTGGCCACCAGGGTGCGTCCCGCCTGCGGGGTCTGGGTCGGGGCGTGGATCACCAGCTTGCCGTCCTGCATCAGCGCCGTGCAGTTCTGCGGCTCCAGCGGGGCGTGGGCGATGAACGGATAGCTGTAGTCGGCCTCCAGCACATGGGCGGCGCCGGCCAGGGCGGCGTCCACGTCCCCGTCCTTGCGCAGCACCTTGGTCCCCGGCTGCTTCGACAGGGCCGCGGCCTGGGCGGCGATCCCGTCGCTGGACAGGCTGGCGGCCGGGCCCTCGTCCCAGACGACCTTCAGGGTCTGGCGGGCGCGGTTGGCCGTCCACCAGCTGTCGGCCAGGATGGCGACGCCGTCCAGCAGGCCCTCCAGCGCGGATCCCCCGCGGACGATCAGCACCTGCCGGACGCCCTTCAGGGCGCGCACCTCGTCCAGATTGGCGCTGACCACCTTGCCGCCATAGACCGGGCATTTCTCGAAGACGGCGTAGACCATCCCCGGGACCACCGTGTCGATGCCGAAGAGGGGCTCGCCCTTGACGATCCGCGCACTGTCGACGCCGCCCTGGGGCTGGCCGACGATGCGGAAGCTCTTCGGGTCCTTCAGCGGGACCGTGGCCAGGTCCGGCGCCGGCAGGCGCGCGGCGTCCGCGGCCAGGGCGCCATAGGCCAGGCGCCGGCCCGACGCCGGATGGATCACCACGCCCGGCTCCGTCCGGCACTCCGCCGCGGGGACCGACCAGCGGGCGGCGGCGGCGGCGATCAGCAGGCTCCGGCCCGCCGCGCCGACGCGGCGCATCTGGTCATAGTTGAGGGCGGTGGACAGGCTGCCCCCGGCGAACTGGGCGCCGAAGCGTCCGGCGTCGGTGGGGGCCTGCTCGATCCGGACCTGGGCCCAGTCGGCGTCCAGCTCCTCGGCGATGATCATGGGCAGGGAGGTCTTGATCCCCTGGCCGATCTCGGGGTTCTTGGACTGCAGCGTGATCATGCCGTCGGGGCGGATCCGCACGAAGGCCGACAGGGCGGCGGCCTCCGCGGCGCCGTCCCCCTGAGCCAGTCCGGCGCTCAGCATGAGGGCGCCGCCGGCCCCCAGCCCGACCTTCAGGAACAGGCGGCGGTCCAGCGCGCGGGGCGCGTCGGCGGCGCGGGTCACAGGCGGGTCGAAACCGTCCATCATGGCTCAGGCCTTCCGGTGGGCGGCGGCGACCTGGTGGATCGCGGACCGTATGCGGTTGTAGGTGGCGCAGCGGCAGATGTTTCCGGCCATGGCGCCGTCGATATCGTCGTCCGTCGGCGCGGGATTGCTCGCCAACAGCGCGGTGGCCGACATCATCTGGCCCGCCTGGCAATAACCGCACTGCATCACGTCGAGGTCCAGCCAGGCCTGCTGCACCGCCCGGCCCAGCGCCGTCTGGTCCAGGGCCTCGATCGTGGTGATGCGGGCCTTGCCCACGGCCGAGACCGGCGTCTGGCAGCTGCGCACCGGCTGGCCGTCCAGGTGCACGGTGCAGGCGCCGCACAGCCCCGCGCCACAGCCGAACTTGGGGCCCTTCAGATCGAGCACGTCCCGCAGCACCCACAGCAGGGGCATGTCGGGATCCACATCCGCCGTCCTCGCCTTGCCGTTCACCGTCAATCGGAAGGTCATGATCGGGGTCCCCGTCGCAGCTTTACCACCCTGTGTTTATCGCGCCGTCCGGGGGATGCAACGGTCAATCGGCGCCGGCGGCGTCCAGTCCCTGGAGCAGCAGGCCGAGCGCGGCGGCGGCGAAGCGGCTCATATTGGCGACCCGGTCCGGGGACCCCGTCTCCAGGGTCTGGACGAGGGCGGCGGGGCCGGCCACGGCGAGGCAGGCGTGTCCCGCCGCATCGCCATAGACATTCCCTGTCGGGCCGGCGGCGCCTGTCTCGGCCAGGCCCCAGTCGGCGCGCAGACGCTGGCGCACCGTGTCGGCGAGGAAGGCGGCATAGGGCTCCGACGAGGATCGCATGCCCTCCAGCTCCCGGCGGTCGACCTGCAGCACCCCCTTCAGGGCGCGGCCGGTATAGATGACCCCGCCGCCCAGATAATAGGCCGAGGCCCCCGGGACCGACAGCAGGGCTGCCGAAATCAGGCCGCCGGCGGAGGATTCGGCCACGGCGACGGTCTGCCGCCGGGCGACGAGGCGTTCGGCCACGGCCTCGGCCAGGCCAATGAGGTCTTCAGTCATGGTGGGTGGCTCCGGACAGGTTTGCAGGCGGAACGCAGGACGGCTGGCAGGTCGACGCGATCTCGCCCAAATCACAGGCGATAGAAGCCCCTGATGCAACTCCTTTCAAATGCCGCTGGCGTCTGAACGCCACCGACTTATATCTCAACACTGAAACATATCCCGGAGCGGAGTCTGCTGCGGGAGCCGGAAGGGAGTGGTCCGCGTGACAGGTTCGTATCGACGCAAGGCGCAAGGCGGGCGGCTGGGGGCGCTGGCGGCGGCGCTGGCTACGGCGCTGGCTACGGCGCTGGCTCTGGGCGCGCCGGTGGCGGCCCATGCGGACACCGATCCCGCCGTCCAGCGGATCCAGAGCCTTGACGACGGACTGGTCACTGCCGCCCGCAGCCACGAGCTGCGCGGCGCCAAGGTGCGCCAGTTGCTGGAGCAGGCCTTCAACCTGCCGGTCATGGCCCAGTTTGCGGTGGGGCCGTCCTGGGCCACCCTGTCGGCGGGGGACCGCACCGGGGTGCTCGAGGCCCTCAGCCGGTATACGGAAGCGCGTTACGCCTACGAATTCCGGGATTTCGACACCCAGACGATCGTCGTCGACCCCGCGGTCCAATCCCGCGGGCTGGACCGCCTGGTGCGGGCGGAGATCCGCAATCCGGGGGACGCGCCGCTGAAGATCGGCTACCGCCTGCGACAGTACGGGGCCGACTGGCGGATCATCGACGTGATCTACAATGGCGTCAGCCAGCTGGCGACGCAGCGGGCGGATTTCGCCGAAGCCCTGCGCAACGGCGGCGCCGCCGCTCTGATCCGCAGCCTGGACCAGTCGACCGCCAAGCTGAAATAGACGTCAGCGCCGGCGGACCGACGCCAGCAGGGCCGGCTGCAGGACGAGGGCGCCCACCAGGGTCCAGCCCAGGGTGATCAGCAGCAGTCGGCCGAGGCTCGCCGTGCCCGGGTGCGCCGACAGGGCCAGCGCCAGGAACGACGCGCCAGTGGTCAGGGCGCTGAACAGGATGGCGTGGCTCAGGCTCGCCCGGGACGCGCCGCGGCTGCCGTCCCGCCAGGCGATCACGGAATAGATGTTGAACGAGACGCCGATGCCTAGCAGCAGGGGCAGGGCGATCAGGTTCTCCAGATTGATCGGCTGACCCGTGATCGCCAGGGTCGCAAGCGTCAGCACCAGGGTCACCACCACCGGCGCCAGGGTCAGGGCCACGTCGCTCACCCGCCGCAGGATCACGGCCAGCAACAGGCCGATGGCGAGGGTGGACAGGATACCGGCCTCGATGAAGGCGCCGAGAATGGTGTTTCCGGCCTCCAGCACGGCGATCGGCGGCCCGGACACGTCGGGGGACACGGCCCGGACGGCGGCGATGAAGCGCTGCAGATTGGCCGGATCGGCCGGATCGCCCGCCGGCGCGATGTCGACCCGCGCCTGACCCCGGGCGCTGATCCATTCCTTTTTCAGGTCGGCGGGCAGGGTGTCGAGGGTCACCGGCTCCGCCGTCAGGGTGGCGCGCACCTCGTCCAGGGCCGGGGTGAGGCTGGCGGTCAACACCCGGGCGGCGCGTCCGCGCGCGTCCGCGGGCCCGTCCGCGAGGCGCTGCATCCGGCCGGCCAGCTGGCGGGCGGTCACAGCGGCCGGCGTAGCGGAGGCGCCGGCCACCGCCGACAGGCGGGCCGACGCCGTGGCGAGGGCGCTGCGGACCTCGACGTCCGACGGCGCCGGCGCCACGTCGAAGGGGGAGAGGGTGGTGTCGAGGATCAGGGCGGCGTCGCGGATGATCGCCAGCTTGGCCTCCTGGTCCGGAGGAACCAGGCTGCTGGCGGTGTAGACCTCCCCGATCGCCGGGCTTTGCCGCAGGCGTCGGGCCAGGGCGTCCGCCGCCGCCGCGGACGGCGCCAGGGCCTCGAGCCGGTTGGGCGTCAGGTCCCGGTCGTGGGTCATCTCCAGAAAGGTCTTCACCGACACGTCCCGCGGGCTGCGCAGGCTGATGGCGTCGAAGTCGAAGCGCAGCTGCGGCAAGGCGATCAGTCCCGCCAGAACCAGGGCCGCCGCCCCGAGCAGCACCGGCCAGCGGCGTTGCTCGGCGATGCGATTGAGCTGGTCCAGCCGCGCGAGGTCGCCCTCCGACGAGGCGGCCCCGGCCCTGAGCAGCTTCAGCAGCGCCGGGAGCACGGTCAGGGCGAAGACGGCGCCGATCACCATGCCGACGCCGGCGATCATGCCGAGCTCGGACACGCCCTTGTAGGGGGTCGGGAAGAAGGCCAGGAAGCCGAAGCCCGTCGCCGCCGCGGCGAGGCCGACGCCCGGACCGGCGATCCGGCCCGTGGCCAGCAGCGCCGCATCATGGTCGCGGGTCAGGACCTCGGACCGGTAGCGGACGGCGAACTGGATGGCGAAGTCGATGCCCAGCCCGACGAACAGGGGCAGGAAGGCGACGGACACCAGGGTGAACTGCTGGAAAACCAAAAGGCCCAGGCTGGCGGTCACCGCCAGCCCCGTCAGCACCGTGGCCGCAATGGCCAGGATCACCTTCAGGGAGCGCACGCCCCAGAACAGGATCAGCCCCATCAGGACGAGGCAGAACAGGGCGATCGGGCCCGTGGCCTCGGCCAGATTGCGCAGTTCGTCGGCCTCCATGGCCACGGATCCGGTGATCTTGATATCGGCGTCGGCGCCATGGCCCTGCGGCAGACCGATCTCCTGCTCCGCCCGCGCCACGGCGTCCAGGGCGGGGCGGGCGGGCTCGATGAGGTCGAAGTCCAGGCGCGGCGTCAGGGCGACCACCCGCCGGCGGTCGCCGGGGGACGGCGTTTCGCCGGTCACCAGCTGCCGCCAGGAGAGGGGCTGGGTCCTTCCCGCCTCCGCGTCGGCCAGGCCCGTATTCATGGCGCGCAGGACAGGGGCGAGCCGGTCCAGCCGGCCGGGATCCTTCTCCGCATCCGTCAGGCTGGTCGCCACCGCGCCGGCCACGCCCCGCAGACTGGGATCGGCGGCGACCGGCCCGATCAGGGGCTGGGCCTCGATCAGCTGGGCGGCGCTGTTGCGCACCGCGTCCACCGGCTGGAACAGCAGCGCCTGCTTCTCGAGCCACGGTCCCCCGTCGGGGCGCTGGACGTCGAGGAACACGTCGGTGCGCCGGGCGAGGCGTTCGGCCAGCTGGTCGGCGATCTGGTCCGCCTGCTCCGGCGTCGCCCCGTCCACCACCAGGGCGAGGTCCTCGCCCTGGCTGACAAAGGCGGCCTCCAGCGCGGTCTCGGTCTTGCGCCAGGGAAGGTCGCGGGAGATCAGGGCGTCCAGGTCGGTGCGGACGCTGAAATGGCCCGCCAGATAGATCATGCTGACCACCGCCGCCGCGAGCGCGACGCCAAGGGTCGCCCTCGGCCGCGCCAGAGCAAAGCCGACCACGCGTTCCGGGAGGGTGGTCAGCGCGGGCCCGGTCACGGTCCGGACGGGGGCTGCGCCGCCGTCGGCGGGGTCGGGGAAGACGGGGTCGGGGAAGACGGGGTCGGGGGAGACGGGGTCGGGTTCGGGGGCGACGCCGGCGGGGCGTCGGGCGCCCTGCGCCGGTCGGGGGGGTCAGGCGCGCCGGGGATGTCGGGGGAGTCCTCCAGCGAGATCACATCCCCGCGGACCTGGGACGCCAGGGTCTGCAGATAGATGGACCGGATCGAAGCGTAGGGATCGGTCGCCGTGACGGCGATGTCCCGCAGATCCTCGTCCACGGTGGCGCGGGTGTCTACGATGCTGGCCACGGTCTGCACCCGCTCCAGAGTGACGGAGCGGATCCGCCGGATGTTGGTCAGCGGGTTGGTGAACAGGTCGACGACGGCGCCGAACAGCTCGCGCACCGTGCTCGGTCCGGCAAACGGGAGGTAGAGATAGGCGCCGT
>CAINOV010000084.1 GCA_903851655.1 uncultured Caulobacterales bacterium | reverse complement strand
GTTTTCGGAATGGCGACCTCCACCCGGCGATTGAGCCGTCGACCCGCCTCCGTGGTGTTGTCGGCCACCGGTTGGGACTCGCCCTGTCCGCTGGGCTTCAGCCGGTCGCGGCTGACCCCCCGCTGCGCGAGCTTGCCGGACACATCCGCGGCCCGGGCTTCAGACAGCTCCTGGTTGGAGGCGTAGCGAAGGGACCGGATGCGCTTGTTATCCGTAAAGCCCGCCACGGCGACGTCGCCGGTGGTCAGGTTTACCGCCTGCGCCAGCCGCAGGGTTGTTTCGTCATAGGCGCTGTCGAGATCGGCCGAACCGCTGGCGAACAGCCCCTTGTCCATCAACCGGACGGTCACGAAATCCTCTCCATCGCGAACGGTCACCCGGCCGGCGTCTATGTCGGGCTTCAGAATGTCGAAGATGGTCGTGAACAGGCGGCTGTCCCGCACCGGCGCCGGCGCAGAGCGGTTCAGGGACGCCGGGGCCGACGAAAAGACGCCGGCCAGGGGCTGCAGGGCCCGGTCGCCCGCCTCTGAGAGGCTGAACAGCAGCGCGGCGTAGACCAGAACGCCCAGCGTCGCCAGGCCCGCCCAGAAGACCCATAGGGGCATGTCCTGAGCGATCGGCTTGTAGCCCGCATCCACCCCCCGCCATTGTGGCGAGAGCGACGGATCGATCGGACCACGAACCTGACGGATGGCGTTGTAAAGCCGCTCGCGCATCTGGAACAGGCGGCTTGCGCCCTGGTTTTCCAGTCGCAACCGGCCCTCGAAGCCGAACGACAGGCACATGTAGACCAATTCCAGAAGATTGGGGGAGCGACCGGGCCGCGCCTCGAGCGCTTCCGCCATCTCCAGAAGGCGGTCGCCGCTGACGACCTCGTTGTGGAAGGTGGCCACCAGGCTCTGCTTCGCCCACGGGCTCTTCGCGCCCCAGGGCGTCGACAGCACCACCTCGTCCAACAGGGCGCAGAGTGCGTAGTGGCCGTGCCGGACATCCTCGTCCGAGGCGCCTTTTGCGCGGGCGATCTGCTGGAAGCGCCGCAGCTCCTCGACCACCCTCTCCCGCATGAGCCCGATCTTGTCGATGTGCGTCGTCGGGCGAAGGGCGGTGATGAAGGCGAACAGGGGGGCCGCTCCGGCGACGAGCGGATTGGGGCCGACCCTCTCGAGGTCCTCAAGGGCGAAGCGCCGCGGCCGGAACCCGGACGTTTCCGATGACGCGGCCGCAGCGGCGGGCGCCGGACTGCCCAGTGCAGGTCCGATCATCGTCCGGTCCGCAAAATCATCGTCGATGGGCGCGGGCTTGGCCGGACCCTTGCCGATCACCGTACGGTCGACCTCTTCATCCTTGAATTCGAAAGGGTCTTTTCCGCTCATCGCACGCGTCCTCGGATCGCCCAGAGCTCCAGCTGCAGGTCCGGAACCTCGCCGGAGACATGAACCGCGACGCCGCCGGACCGCTCGATCAATTTCCAGGCCTCGGAATTGGTGTTGATTTCGAAGTAGGTCATGCCCGCCCGGAACGGGATCTGCCGCGGGTCGCTGGGCAGGGGGCGGATGGGCGCGCCGCCGAGCTGCAGGTTCACAAGGTCGCGGATCCGCTCGACAGCGCCGATGGTCGTGCGTTTGGGAAGGTTCGCGCGCATCAGGTCCTGGTCGATCGACGCCTTGATCGCCAGGACAAACATGCAGTCGGTGAACAGCGAGCGGTCCGTGATCCGGCCCACATGGATATTGAACGGCTTAGCCTCCAGCGGGATGGAGATGGCGTTCTGTTCGAACACCGCGCTCAGGGCCTCGCGCAGGAAATCCATCAGGGGTCTGAAGCCGGACTGCAGGTCCGTGTGATCATAGGCGGGCAGGGCCGGCGGGCGATAGGAGGCGGTCTGGGTGAAGGCCGCCAGCTCTCCCGCCAGCATGGTGAGAACCCGATACAGCTCCTCCGGATGCAGGCTGGGAACAGAAGACAGATGTCGCAGCAGCGGCTCGTACCGGTTCATCAGCATGAGCACCAGAAAGTCGGTGATCTCCGCGGTGCTCTTCACGCTGGTGTTCGTCAGGCGCGACGCAATCGCCTGTCCCCGATGGGCGACGAGGCCCAAGATCTCGGACTGGAATTCGCCGAGCTTTGGGGCCGCATCGAGCTGCAGCGCTGTCGGAATAAAGTCCGGGTCCAGCAGCAGCGACCCGTCCAGTCGACGCTCGATCAGTCTCGCCAGCGGCAGGGAGACATAGCCCGCAAGCTCCTGTTGATCGTGGAACAGGCGCATATCCAGCTTGCCGACGGTGATCGGCGCCCGGGGACAGGTCTCGTCGAGGGTGTCCGGCGCCTCGATGTCCTGCCCGATCCATCGGGTCGCCCGGTCCGCCGACCGCGCCAGTGACGCCTCCACGGCGCCCTCGCGACGAATGGGAACCGCCAGGC
>CAINOV010000083.1 GCA_903851655.1 uncultured Caulobacterales bacterium | reverse complement strand
TATTTTTCATCATCGTCATTCTCGGCCTTGAGCCGAGAACCTCCGTCCGGAGATGGCGCTTAATCCGGATCAAGGTTCCCGGGGCTTTCGCCCGGGAATGACGGCGGATTTATATTTTTCATCATCGTCATTCTCGGCCTTGAGCCGAGAACCGCCCTCCGGAGATGGCGCTTAATCCGGATCAAGGTTCCCGGGTCTTCGCCCGGGAATGACGGCTGATTTATATTTTTCATCATCGTCATTCCCGGCCTCGAGCCGGGAACCGCCCTCCGGCAAACCCGCTAGTTCACCACCCGCCCCGCATCGGGCAGGTCCAGGCTGAAGGGCGGGATGCGGGCCTCGAAGGCGTCGCCCTCGGGGGTGATCATGCGGTACTCCCCCTCCATCACCCCCGACGGGGTGGTCAGGGGACAGCCGGAGCTGTAGCGGAACGCCTCGCCGGGGCGCAGGATCGGCTGCTCGCCCACCACGCCGTCGCCCTCCACCTCCTCCACCCGGCCCAGCGCGTCGGTGATCACCCAGTGGCGGGAGACCAGCCGCACCGTGTCCGGCCCGTGGTTCTCGATCTCCACATCATAGCCCCAGACCCACTTGCGGTCCTGCGGATCGGACTGGTCCGGCAGGAAATACGGGTTCACGCGCACCACCAGGCCCCGGGTGCGGGCCTCGTAGGGGACGGGGTCCAGCCGCTTGCCCATCCGGCTAGATCGCATGGAGGGCGCGATCGATGTCGCGCGACAGGTCGCCGAGGTCTTCCAGGCCCACGGACAGGCGGACCCAGCCTTCGGTCAGGCCGATCTGCAGGCGGTCGGCCTCGCTCATGGCCCGGTGGGTGGTGGTGGGCGGATGCACCGCCATGGACTTGGCGTCCCCCAGATTGTTGGAGATGTCGATGATCTGCAGGGCGTCGAGGAAGGCCCAGGCCTTGTCCCGGGTCCCGAAGTCGAAGGCCACCAGGGTCGAGCCGCCGGTCATCTGGCGCATCGCAACCTCGTGCTGCGGATGGTCCTTGCGGGTGGGATAGCGGGTGGCCCGCACGTGCGGGGACAGGGCGATCTGGTCGGCCAGCGCCGCCGCCGTCTCGGTCTGCCGCCGCACCCGCAGCTCCAGGGTCTCCAGACCCTTCAGCAGCACCCAGGCGTTGAACGGCGACAGGGCCGGGCCGGTGTGGCGCAGGATGTCGCGATAGCTGTCTTCCAGCAGCTGGTGAGCGCCCAGGATCGCCCCGCCCATCACCCGGCCCTGGCCGTCGATGTGCTTGGTGGCGGAATAGACGACGATGTCGGCGCCCAGGGTCAGGGGCTTCTGGAAGATCGGCGTGGCGAAGACATTGTCCACGATCACCTTCGCGCCTGCGGCGTGGGCGAGCGCGCAGATCGCCGCCACGTCCACCACCTCCAGCAGGGGATTGGCCGGGCTCTCGATCAGCACCGCCTTGGTGTTGGGGCGGAAGCCCTGCTCCCACTGGGTCAGGTCCGGGCCGTCGACGACGCTGGTCTCCACCCCGAAGCGGGGGAAATACTCCGTCAGCAGCCAGCGGCAGGAGCCGAACAGGGCCCGGCTGGCCAGGATGTGGTCCCCGGCGCGGACCAGCCCCGACAGGGCGGTGAAGATCGCCCCCATGCCCGACGCGGTGGAGCGGCAGTATTCCGCCCCCTCGATCAGGGCGAGCCGGTCCTCGAACATCTTCACGGTGGGATTGGCGTAGCGGCTGTAGATATAGCCCGGGTCCTCGCCGGCGAAGCGGGCGTTGGCCGCCTCGGCGCTGTCATAGACAAAGCTCTGGGTGAGGAACAGGGCCTCCGCCGTCTCGCCGAAGGGGCTGCGGGTCATGCCCCCGCGCACCGCCTGGGTGGCGGGGCCCCAGTGGTCGGGATCTTCGGAGTGGGACTTGCCGGACATGGTCGCGCGCCTCTGGTCGGGGCACAGGGCATAGGACCGGGAGGCGCCTGCGGTCAAGGCGTCTGAGCGGTCGGGAAGGCCAGCCGCATGAGGATCTCGTCGTAATAGACCTCGTCCACCCGCACCACCCGGGGCAGGCGGGCCATCTCCACGAAGCCCAGGGATGCGTAAAGCCTCCGGGCCGGGGTGTTGTAGACCCCCACCCCCAGCTCCAGCGCCTCCACCCGCCCGCGGGCCGTCTCCGCCAGCTGCTCCAGCATCCGCCGGGCGAGCCCCGTCCCCCGGGCCGCCTCCCGCAGATAGACCCCCCAGACCTGGCCGATATGGCCGGTGCGGGGACTGTCGGACAGGTGCAGCCCCATCACCCCCTGCAGCCGCCCGTCGGCGTCGAAGGCGCCCAGCACGTGGTGCGTCTCCATCCGCTCGCGGAACGCCTCCAGGGGCAGGATCGCCTCCTGCGACAGGGCGGCGGTGAAGGCCTGCGGGGTCAGGCGCAGGCCCTCCAGCCGGACCTCGCGGAAGGCCTCGGCGTCGTCGGCGGTCAGCCGGCGCAGGGTGAAGGGGTCGCTCATGCCCGGACCCTAGACCGGGTCCGACCCGCCGGACAACAGCCGCTCCAGCGCCTCGATCCCGTCCGCCTCCCGGGGGGGCTTGTCCAGGCGCAGGCGGTGGATGCGGGGAAAGCGCAGGGCCAGCCCCGACTTGTGCCGGGTGGAGCGCTGCAGCCCCTCGAAGGCGATCTCCAGCACCAGGCCGTGGTCCGGCTCGGCCCGCACCCGGCGCACGGGGCCGAAGGTCTCCACCGTGTTTTCCCGCACAAAGCGGTCCAGCAGCTTCAGCTCCGCGTCGGTGAAGCCGAAATAGGCCTTGCCCACCGGCGTCAGGGCCCCGTCCTTCCAGACCCCGAAGGTGAAGTCCGAATAGAGGCCCGAGCGCTTGCCGTGACCCCGCTGGGCGTAGAGCATCACCGCGTCCGCGAGGAACGGGTCGCGCTTCCACTTGAACCACGGCCCCTTGGGCCGCCCGGCCAGGTAGGGACTGTCCCAGCGCTTCAGCATCAGCCCCTCGGCCTGGCGGGCGTCCCCCTCCGGCGGGGTCGCGCGGAGCTCCGCCAGATGGGCGGGGCTGTCGAACCGCTGCAGGGGCGACAGGTCGACCCGGGGCCCGCCGGACCGGGTCACGAAGGCCTCCAGCCGCGCCCGGCGGTCGCGGAACGGCAGGGCCCGCAGATCCTCCCCCGCCTCGCTCAGCAGGTCATAGGCCCGGATCGCCGCGGGGTGGGACGCGGTCAGGGCCGCCGGCGCGGTCTTGCGGTTCAGCCGCTGCTGCAGGTCGGAAAAGCTGCCCAGCGCCGCCCCCCGGCGCACCACCAGCTCCCCGTCGATGACGCCGTCGAAGGTCAGGGCGGCCATCAGGTCGGGAAAGGCGGCGGAGATGTCCTCCCCCGTGCGGGTGTAGAGCCGGGCCGTTCCCCCCTCCCGCACCGCCTGGACGCGGACCCCGTCCCACTTCCACTCGGCGGCGAAGAGGTCCGGGGTGATGCCGTCGAGCTCGGACCCGGCGTCCAGGGCGTGGGCCAGCATGGCCGGGCGAAAGCGGCCGGCGGGTTCCGGCGCCGGGCGGGGGCCGCGGCCCTCCAGCCAGGCGAACAACGCCACATAGGGGGGCGACAGCCCGTGCCAGATCTCCTCCAGGTCGCCGATCTCCACAGGGCCGGCCTCGGGCGTCGCCAGCTTCAGCACCGCCTGCCGGGCCAGGCGGGCGGACAGCCCCACCCGCAGGCCGCCGGTGATCAGCTTCAACAGGGCCCAGCGCCCGTCCGCGTCCAGGGCGTCCAGCCAGGTCTCCATCCGCGCGGCGGCGGTCTTGCGATCGGCCCCGTCCAGGCCCTCGACCACGTCGGCGAGGGTGGGCGGGGCGTTGGATCCCGGTCGTGCGGGCCAGACCAGGGCGGCGGTCTCGGCCAGGTCGCCGACGAAATCATAGGACCAGGCGAACAGCTGGGCGTCGATCCGGCCTGCCACCGCCTCACGGATCATGGCCGGCCTGGCGGCGCGCAGGGTCAGGTCCCCGGTCATGGCGGCGAGCGCATAGCCCCGTTCCGGATCCGGCGTCGTCGCCAGATAGTCCCGCAACACGACCAGCTTGGCGTTGCGCGAGGCCGTCAGGGACAGGCGGTCCAGCAGATGGGCGAAGTCGCGCATGGGGGGTCCGGACAGAGGTTCCCGGCTCAAGGCCGGGAATGACATGATCTTATTGACATTTTTTTAGCTGTCATTCCCGGGCGAAGACCCGGGAACCTTG
>CAINOV010000082.1 GCA_903851655.1 uncultured Caulobacterales bacterium | reverse complement strand
GCGAAGACCCGGGAACCTCGCTCAGGATATGGCGCCACGTCCGGAGGTCGGTTCTCGGCTCAAGGCCGAGAATGACGACTGCCAAAAATATAATTTAGTTGTCATTCCCGGGCGAAGACCCGGGAACCTTGTTCAGAATATGGCGCCACGTCCGGAGGTCGGTTCTCGGCTCAAGGCCGAGAATGACGGCTGTCAAAAAATAAACGTGTCGTCATTCCCGGGCGAAGACCCGGCGACCCGCCGCCCCCACGGGAGCCCCGCCCCATGACCCTGCGCCTGCCGCAGCTGGGCGGGTCCCTGGTCGGGCGGCTGGTGCTGGCGGCGTCGGCCTGGTGTCTGGTGCTGCTGGTGGTGGCCGGCGGGGCCCTGACCGCCTCGTTCAACCACGCCGCCGAGGTGCGCCTGGACCAGAGCCTGTCCGAGGACGCCGACGACCTCTATGCCGGCGCCGCCGTGGGGCCGCAGGGGGACGTGTTCGCCCCGGCCATCACCGATGTCCGCGCCACCCGGGCCTATTCCGGCAAGTACTGGGAGCTGGGAGAGATCGGCCCGGACGGCCAGCTGCACGCGCTTGTCCTGTCCCGCTCCATGTGGGACGTGGACGGCCTGCCCGCCCGCCCCGGCGTGCTGAAGGCCCTGCGCAACAAGCCCGCCGGACGGCTGAGCTATGACGGCGTCGGGCCCCACGACCAGCACCTGCGGATCACCGCCATGCAGCGGATCCTGCCCGGCCGGGCGCGGCCGGTGGTGTTCATGACCGCCGAGGACCGGGGCCCCATCGACGTGGACGCCCGCAGCTTCGCCCTGACCACGGCGGCGGCCCTGCTGGCGCTGGGCCTGGGCCTGGTGGCGGCGGTGGTGCTGCAGGTGCGGTTCGGCCTGGCCCCCCTGTTCGCCATGCGCCGGGACCTGGCCGGGGTGCGGGAGGGCCGCGCCGAGGCCCTGACCGGCCCCTATCCCCGGGAGCTGCAGCCCCTGGCCGACGAGCTGAACGCCCTGCTCACCCACAATCGCGAGGTGGTGGAGCGCCAGCGCACCCATGTGGGCAACCTGGCCCACGCCCTGAAGACTCCGATCTCGGCCCTGCTGATGGAGGCCGAGCAGCAGCCCGGCCCCCTGTCCGACCTGGTGACGCGGCAGGCCACCGCCATGCGCGGCCATGTGGAGCACCACCTCCGCCGGGCCCGGGCCGCCGCCCGCAGCCAGAGCCTGGGGGAGCGCACCCCCGTGGCGCCGGTGATGGAGGAGCTGTCCCGACTGCTGGAGAAGGTCTATCGCACCAAGGACCTGGACATCGATCCCGGCGACCCGGATCTGGTGTTTGCGGGGGAGCGGCAGGACCTGCTGGAGATCATCGGCAACATCCTGGAGAACGCCTGCAAGTGGTCGCGGACCGCCGTGGCGGCGCGGATCGAGCCGGCGGAGGGCCGCCGCTTCCGGGTGGTGATCGAGGACGACGGCCCCGGCCTGCCCGCGGACCAGCGGGCGGAGGCCCTGCGCCGCGGGGCCCGGCTGGACGAGGGGGCGCCGGGCTCGGGCCTCGGCCTCGCCATTGTCAGCGACCTGGCCCGGGCCTATGGCGGCGAGCTGCATCTGGGCGAGAGCCCGTCAGGTGGTCTGAAAGTCGAAATCGTCCTGCCCCGCGCCGAGGCCTGAGCAGGCCCGCTGACATGTCAGCGAAACCTGCGCTGGGCAAGTCTAGGACGCGGGGCGGCCGGATCGTTCTTTTGCCAGTGTTTTCCTTGACCGGCGCAGCCGGCGACGGGCCGCCTGCAGTATCTTGCCCATTTCGGGCTGCTTGCGGGCTCTATACCCGAAGCCGCGCCGGGCATTGGCAAAGGCTTAACCTCGTTCCGTCAAGCTCAAGGCGCGCGGACATCTGACCGTCCGCATGACCCGGGGATCACGGACGGATGTCCTCCAAGGCCGAGGCCAAGCTCGCCATTGTCCGCCAGCTCATCGAGCGGGCGTCGGACAGTGTCGTGCGCAGTCTGGAACAGGCGCTGATGGGCTCCGGCGGGTCCTACAACGCCGCCAGCGAGGCCCTGTGCGAGATGATCGCCGCGGAGCGCCGGGTGCGGCGCGCCCAGTCCGTGGTCTTCGCCCCGGTGATCGCCCCGTTCGTGCGCCGGCCCCGGCTGCTGCCCACCCTGCAATATCCGCCGGACACCCTGAAGGTGCTGTGGCGCGACCTGAAGGCCACCCGGGGCGAGCTTCTGGACAAGGCGGTGGACGCCGTCGCCGCCGACGCCACGGCGCATGACAGCTACGCCGTGTTCGACGAGGTCTGCATCGCCGCCGCCGCCGCCCTGGACGCGGGCGAGGCGCCCGCCGCCGCCGCCCTGGCGGCCAACCTGCCCGGCGGGGTGGCGCAGCTGTCCCAGCTCCTGCGCCTGGCGCCGTCCCTGCGGGGGGTGATCCCCCGGCTGGACGGCTGGCTGCGCAACCTGAACGGGGACAATGTCGCCAGCGTCCGCCTGGCCTTCAAGGACAGCGCCGTCATCTGCGACGACGGGGGCCTCCTGATGATGGAGATCCTGTCCGCCCAGCTGCAGGAGCCCTGGCAGATCCTGCGGCTGATCTCGGCGGTGATGGACCACCCGGCCGACGGCTTCGTGGCCATTTCCGAACTGGCCCCCTTCGGCGAGCGGATCATGTCCGACATCGGATCGCGGATCGACGCCCTGAAGCGGTTCGATGCGGGCCAGGGGCCGGAGGCCGGCCGCGCCGCCGCCGCCGGCATCGCCGTGGCGGTGCAGGAGATCGGCGAGTTCGAACAGTGGCTCAAGCTCAGCCGCGACTCCGTCTGGGGCGCGCGCATCTTCGAGCTGAAGCGCAACCTGGCCGCCGGCGTCGAGGCCCGGCTGAAGGAGGTCGAGCCGGCCGTGGCCCAGGCCCTGCCGCAGACCTCCAAGCCCTTCGGGACCAAGAGCCTGCGGGCGCCCGCCAAGCTGACCGACGACCCCAACCCCAACGCCGTGTTCAAGGCCGAGGGCCTGCTGGCCTTCATGGACGGGGTGCGTTCCAGCGCGCCGGCGGGAGGCTATGGCTCGTTCCGCGGCAAGGTGGTGGAGGCCCTGGACGAGCGCCTGGACCACTATGCCGAGGACCTGATCGACCGTCTGCTCACCGACGCCGGCCGCGGCGGCCCGCCGGTGGAGCGGGTCCGCGCCTATCTGGAGATCGCCGCCCGCTTCGTCGCCCAGGTCCGCGACCCCAAGGCCGCCGACATCATCCGCCGCCGCAGCGCCAGCGCCCAGGCGGCGTGACCTGTCCTGATCACGGTTCCCGGCTCAAGGCCGGGAATGACCGTGTTCAAAACATAAAATCCGTCGTCATTCCCGCCCTTGAGGCGGGAACCTCCTTCAAGGTGTGGCGCCACATCCTGACCAAGGTTCCCGGGTCTTCGCCCGGGAATGACAAGATTTAAGATATAAAATCAGCTGTCATTCCCGCCCTTGAGGCGGGAACCTCCATCCGGATATGGCGCTTTATC
>CAINOV010000081.1 GCA_903851655.1 uncultured Caulobacterales bacterium | reverse complement strand
TGCATCACCTTGGGCACGGCGTCGATGTTGCGCAGGGCGGCCAGGGACAGGACGCCGCTGATGGCGATGGCGGTCAGGGGGAGAAGCGGCGGCGCGCGCATCAGCTGCGCCCAGCGCCCGGAGCGCGACGGGCGCGGATGCGGGCGGCGAACTCCTCCGCCGTCATCCGGTCCTGCGCCGTTTGTGACGGGGTCTGCGGCGCAATACGACGGGCGCCGTCCTCGTCCGCCAGCCGGGAGAAGGCCGGCGGGGTCCGCGGCGCCGGTCGGGAGTCATGGGGTCGGGCGTCATGAGCTCGGGAGTGAGGGGGTTCGAACAGGTCGTCTTCCTCCGGCAGGCGCTGGCGCGTCGGCTTGGCCGGCCGCGGTGTCGCGACCGCCCGCTGCGGCGCAGCCTGAACCGACTCGCCGCCGCCGCTAAGGCCGAAGCGCAGGGCGAGGCGGCGCAGGGGGTCAGGCGTCGGCGCCGCCTCCGCCTCGTCGCCCGGACGGCCGCGCGCGGGGGCTTGGCGGGACAGCTCCAGCGGCGCAGCGGCGGCGGACGGGGAACTCCGGGCGAGGGTCTGGCTCTCGATCAGGCCGCGGGCGGTCTGGATCTGTCCGTCCAGCTTGGCCGCGAGGCTGCGCGCGGTGTCTATGCGGGCCAGCAGGCTGTCATGGGTCTCCGTGGCGGCCTCGCGCAGGCCGGCCAGGCCCCGTTCGGCCCGCACGGCGGCGTCGTTCAGCTCGACAATGGCCCGGGCGAAGCCCTCGTGGCTTTGGCGCAGGGCCTTGAGCCGGGCGTTCAGGCGCACCCCCAACACCAGGGCTGCGATCAGCAGCACCGCCAGGAACACGTCCATGGACAGGGCGACCAGGCTCATGCGCTTACTTGAAGGGCGTGATGGCGCGCCGGGCGGGGGGCGACAGCGGCGCCTCCACCCGGACCGCCAGATGGTGGTTGGCGCGGCCCATCCGGCCCTTGGTCAGGCTGACCGCGCCGGACCGCAGCTCCACTGTGGAGTCCGGCGTGGCGTTCAGCATCAGCGTGTCGCCCACCTTCATGTTCAGCACCTGGCGCAGGGGCACCTGCTGCTCGTCCAGGACGGCGCGGACCTCCATCTGGGTGGTCCAGAGCTCGGTGGCCAGGTGGCTTTCCCAGATGTTGTCCCGGCCGAACTTCTCGCCCATGAACTGCTGCAGCAGCATCTTGCGGATGGGCTCCAGCGTTGCATAGGGCAGCAGCAGCTCGACCCGGCCGCCGCGATCTTCCATGTCGATCCGCAGCTTGACCAGGATGGCGGCGTTGGCCGGGCGGGCGATGGCGGCGAAGCGCGGGTTGGTCTCCAGCCGGTCGAGATTGAAGTGAACGGGGGTCAGGGGCTCGAAGGCGGCCTTGGCGTCGGCCAGCACCACCTCGACCATGCGCTGGACCAGCACCCGCTCGATGGTGGTGTAGGGACGGCCCTCGATGCGCATGGCCGCCGTGCCCCGGCGACCGCCCAGCAGCACGTCCACGATCGAATAGATCAGGTTGGAATCGACCGTCAGCAGGCCGTAATTGTCCAGCTCCTCCGCCCGGAACACCGCCAGGATCGCCGGCAGGGGGATGGAGTTCAGATAGTCGCCAAAGCGGATCGACGAGATGTTGTCGAGGCTGACTTCCACATTGTCCGACGTGAAATTGCGCAGGCTCGTGGTCATCAACCGCACCAGGCGGTCGAAGACGATCTCGAGCATCGGCAGACGCTCGTAGGACACCAGGGCGGAATTGATGATCGCCCGCACGCCGGTGCGGTCGTTGCTTTCCTCGTCGGCGAGGTCGAAGCCCAGCAGGCTGTCGATCTCGTCCTGATTGAGGATGCGCTCCGAACCTATGCCCTCGGCGTCGGCGGCCACCGCCGCGGCCATGGCTGCGGCGAATTCGTCATCGGTGGAGGCGGGTGTTGCTTCGTCAGCCATGATCTCGGTGCTTCAGTCTCTGCTACCCTGGCGCCCGGAGGGGTCCGAGGCCGGGGCGGGGCGATCGGCTTTCTGTCAAGGTCCCGTAAGGCTTGAGATTGGGTGGACGTTTCTAGTTGATCAGCATTTCCTCGATGAGAACGGAGTTCACCTTTGCCGGCGCGATCACGAGATTGATCCGGCGCTGGAACTCCATCCGCAGTTCGTAGTTCCCCTGGCTGCCGGACATGTCCTCGGGCCTCAGCTCGCGCATGAAGGTCTGAAGCATGTCGGTGATCCGCGGCATGTTCGGCTCAACCGACTCCGCAACGGATTCGTCCTTCAGTTCCAGCGCCAGCTTCACCTTCAGGTAGGTCGGATGGCCGTCGGCGGCCTGGATGTTCGCCACAAGGTCGGGGAGGGTGTAGTAGACCACCCCGTCCGGCCCCTGACTGATGGGATTGGGGCCCTTGTCCTTTGCGTCCTTGCCCTTCTTCTCGTCCTTCTTGGGCTTCTCGGCTTCCTTGGGCTTGTCGTTCTTGGCGTGTGCGTCGGGCTTGGGGCTCAGCATCAGGAAGGCCGCGGTTCCGCCGCCGCCCAGCACCACCAGGGCGCCGACGCCCGCCGCGATCAGGATCATCAGCGGCGGCTTCTTCTTTGCGCCTTCCTCGCCGTCCTCGCCCTCCGGCTTCTCGGCGTCTTCGGGCGGTGGCTCTTTCTTCTTCGACATCCTGGCATTCCCTGAACCGGTGCGGGACGGGCGGTCGCGGCGTCGACGCGGCGGGCCCCTTGCATCGACTAACATCGGGCATGGTTAACGTTCGGTTTGGAACTGGGAATCGATCGCCGAAAGCGGGGCAAAACTTGCCGGGGCAATTCGGCGCCCCGTGCCGCTGTTAACCTAGTTGGCCGTTGAATTCATTAGGAAAAATGCTGGCCCACGGGTTGCATTGCTCTTCCGACTTTGAAGGAGCGTGCATGGACACCGCCGTTTATGTGGGACTTTCCCGCCAGCTGACCCTGCAGCGGGCGCTGGAAATCTCCGCCAACAACCTCGCCAACGTGGACACGGCCGGCTTCAAGGTCGAGACGCTGGTCGTCAATACCGACGTGCTGAACACGCCCGACCCGTCGGCGCCGAGCGTGGACTATGTGCTGGACGTGGGGGTGGGCCGCAGCTTCGCGCCGGGCCCGCTGACCGTGACCGGCAACCCTCTCGATCTCGCCATAGAGGGAGACGGCTTCTTCGTGGTCAACACGGCCAACGGGCCCATGTACACCCGCGACGGTCAGTTCACCGTGGGCGTGGACGGAACCCTGCTGGACAAGAACGGCGACGCCGTCCAGGGCGCCGGCGGCGCGCCCCTGCAGATCGACAACAAGAAGTCTCCGCCCAGCATCGGCCGCGACGGCACCATCACCCAGGACGGCGTGCAGGTGGGCAAGATCTCGGTGGTCCGGTTCGCCAACCGGGGCGCCCTGTCGAAGCAGGGCTCCAACCTCTACGCCACCGACGCCGCCGATCCGCCGCTGCCCGCCAATGACAGCCTGGTCCGTCAGGGCGCCGTGGAGGGGTCCAACGTCACGGCGGTGACCGAGATCACCAACCTGATCACCATCTCCCGCGCCTATGAGCGCATCACCCAGATCATGAACTCCGCCACCGACCTGTCCCTGCAGGCGGTCAATTCCCTCGCCAAGATCGTCTGATCGCCGCCGCCGGCGCCCCAGTCACCGCAGATGAAAGCCTGAACCCAGATGAGAGCCCTTGATATCGCCGCGACCGGCATGGCCGCGCAGCAGCTCAATGTCGAAACCGTGTCCAACAACATCGCGAACATGAACACGGTCGGCTACAAGAAGCAGCGTCCGGAGTTCGAGGACCTGCTCTATCAGAACATCGAACGGATGGGGGCCCAGTCCTCGGACACCGGCACGGTGGTGCCCACGGGCATCCAGCTGGGCTCCGGCGTCAAGACCGCCGCCGTGGCCCGGATCACCACCCAGGGAACCCTGACCCAGACCGGCAACAAGTATGACATGGCCATCGACGGCCGCGGCTACTTCCAGATCCAGTTGCCGACGGGCGAGACAGCCTACACCCGGGCCGGCAACTTCGCGGTGAACCAGACGGGCCAGCTGGTGACCACCGACGGCTATTCCGTCCTGCCGCAGGTCACCATTCCGCAGAACGCCACGGACGTGTCGATCTCCGCCAGCGGGCAGGTGCAGGTGACCCTGGCCGGCCAGACCGGCACGACCCAGGTGGGCCCGCTGCAGCTGGCCAACTTCTTCAACGAGGCGGGGCTCGAGGCCATCGGGTCGAACCTGTTCCTGCAGTCCGGAGCGTCGGGCCAGCCCAACGTGGCGTCGCCCGCGTCCACGGGCTTTGGCCAGATCAAGCAGAACTTCGTCGAAAGCTCGAACGTGGACGCCGTGGGGGAGGTGACCTCCCTGATCGTCGCCCAGCGGGCCTATGAGATGAATTCCAAGGTGGTGACCACCGCCGATCAGATGCTGGCCTCCGCGGCCCAGCTGAAGACGTAAGCCGTCTCTGGGAAAGGGAGCCTGACCGTCATGCGCGCCATCGCCGCCGCCTTCGCCCTCTTCGTGCTGATCCACGCGGTCGCCCTCCTGTGCCCGGCCGCATCCGCCGCCGCCGGTCTGCCGGTGGAGCTCGTCCCCCATCCCATGTCGCGGGGGGCGGAGATCGTGCTCGGCGACCTGTTCGAGGGCGTGGAGGGACCGGCCGGCACGGTGGTGGTCGGCGCAGGCGCCGCGCCGGGTCAGTCGATGGTGCTGGACGCCGGCCGCGTGCAACTGGCCGCGCATCAGGCCGGACTGGAATGGGACAACGCCCGCGGGCTTCGCCGGATCATCGTCGAGGGCGGCGAGGCGGACCCGGGCCCGGTCGCTGCGGCCCCCGCCGCCAGGGGGCGGGCCCGAACCGTCGCCCACGGCCGGGCCGTCGCAGCCAATACCGTCCAGGTGCTGGTCTACGCCCGCAACATCCCCGCGGGAGACACCCTTTCGCCCGAGGACCTGACCTGGGCCGAAGTGCCGGCGACGGTGCGTCTCGCCGATCCCTTGAGCGATCAGGACGCCGCGGCTGGCCGTCTGGCCCGCCGCCCGCTGCATGCGGGGGCGCCGGCCATGGTCCGGGACCTGGTGGGCGCCAAGGTGATCCATCGGGACGACATTGTTGCGGTGGTCTTCCGCGACGACGGCATGGTCCTGTCCCTGCAGGGGCGCGCCCTGGGCGACGCCGCCGTGGGCGAGCCCGTTCAGATCCTCAATCTCGGCTCCAAGAAGATGGTGGAGGCGGTGGCCGCCGGTCCCGGCCGGGCCGTGGTCGGTCCCGAGGCCGACGCCATCCGCATCACGCCCTCCCGCTCGCCCTCCGCCCTCTACGCCAGCGTCCGCTGAAAGGTCTGTCCATGATCCGCCGCCTGTCCCGCAAGCTTGGCCCCCTTGGCCTGACCGCCGCCCTCCTGCCCCTGGCGGCGTGCAGCTCCATCAACGAGGCCGTCTCCACCCCGAAGATCTCGGCCATGGCCTATCCCACGGCCATCGTGCCCTCGGAGCAGGCCGTGCTCCAGTCGCCGGAGAACGGCGCCCGGCCGCCGCCGCCGAACAGCCTGTGGCGCAACGGCGCCCGGGCCTTCTTCCATGACCAGCGCGCCGCCCGGGTGGGGGACATCCTCACGGTGAACATCAATGTCAACGACGCGGCCAAGCTGCAGAACGAGACCGTCGCCACGCGCAAGGGCGCCAATTCCCTGGGCCTGCCTAACCTGCTGGGCTTCGAGAGCACGCTGGCCCACAACCTGCCGAGGTCGTTCAGCGCCGGCAGCGCCGTGAACACGTCGTCCAACTTCACCAACGACGGGTCGGGCAGCGTGAACCGGTCGGAAACCGTCAGCCTGACGGTGGCGGCGGTGGTCACCGGCGTTCTGGCCAATGGCAATCTGGTGATCCAGGGCAAGCAGGAGATCATGATCAATGCGGAAAAGCGCACCCTGACCGTCGCCGGCATCGTGCGGCCCGAGGACATCACCTCCACCAACACCATCCAGCACACCCAGATCGCCGAGGCGCGCATCTCCTACGGCGGCCAGGGCACCGTCAGCCGGGTCCAGAACACCCCGGCGGGCACGTCGCTGCTGCAGAAGTTCTCGCCGTTCTGACGACCGGTTCGCCGCCGGGCGGTCAGGCGTAGCCTTCGGCGCCCGTGCGGCCGCTGGCCGGGGCCCGGGACGGTCCGGGATATCGGAAGCGCACGCCATAACCGTGGCCGTCCTCCTCCAGGAAGATCACGTCCAGCGTCCCGAAGGCGGTGCGGATGGCGGCTTCCGTGGTCGTGTTCGCCGATATCGGCCCGCGAAGTCTTTCGAGCCGTTTGATCGTTTCAAGGGATATGCCGGCCCGCTCTGCGAGTTCGGCCTGATCCAGGCGCGCCAGCCCCCGTGCGGCGCGAATCTGCTCTCCAGTAATCATTGCCCCTCAGGTGTAATTTACATGATTTCTCAGGTAAAAACTTATGACGTCCGAGCCGGTTCCTCTGTCGGTGCAGGATTCTCCGCTGCTTCCCGATCAACTGAGTATTCTGTCAAAAATCTGAATTCGCAATAAAAATAAATAACCCTAAATTTAGATGACGTTTCGGAGGGCCTGAATGGTGCAAGAGGGCTAATTAATATTTCGATCTCTGAAATGAATTCGGCCAAATTGAGATTTATATTTGTCCATGCTCGCGTCGACGCTGAAAATAAACGATTGCAGAACCGGGGGCTTTCGCTCGCTTTGGGCGGCTTATGCTCAATTTGAGCGCCAGCTTATACTGAGGGAGAAGGATCTGTAAGCTTGAATGGACGGACAGGCTTTTGCAGGTCCCGTGTCAACATTAAAAAAATCGCAGCGGTTCGGCGATTTTTGGACGGTTTCCCGCGTCTCAGGCGCGGACGGCCTTGGCGGCGTCGACGCCCAGCGTCATCAGGGCCGTGGCCACGATGCCCTCGGCGTCCAGACCGGCGGCGGCGTACATGGCTTCGGGCTTGTCGTGATCCTGGAAGGTGTCCGGCAGGACTAGCGTCCGGACCTTCAGGCCCCGGTCCAGCGCGCCCCGCGACGCCAGCAACTGCAGCACAAAGGCGCCGAAGCCGCCCATCGAGCCTTCCTCGACGGTCAGCAGCGCCTCGTGCTCCCGCGCCAGACGCAGGATCAGCTCCTCGTCCAGGGGCTTGGCGAAGCGGGCGTCGGCCACGGTCACCGACAGGCCGCGGGCGGCCAGCAGGTCCGCCGCCTTCAGGGCCTCGCCCAGGCGCGTGCCCAGGGACAGGATGGCCAGGGCGGAGCCCTCGCGCACGATGCGGCCGCGCCCGATCTCCAAGGGCTGGGCCAGGGCGGGGATCTCCACGCCGACGCCGTCGCCACGGGGATAGCGGAAGGCCGACGGGCGATCGTCGATCTCGCAGGCGGTGGCGATCATGCCGGCCAACTCCGCCTCGTCTGCCGCGGCCATCAGCACCATGCCGGGCAGGGCGCCCAGATAGCCCACGTCGAAGCTGCCCGCATGGGTGGCGCCGTCGGCGCCCACCAGACCGGCGCGGTCGATGGCGAAGCGCACGGGCAGGCTCTGGATGGCCACGTCGTGGACCACCTGGTCATAGCCCCGCTGCAGGAAGGTGGAATAGATGGCGCAGAACGGCTTCATGCCGTCGGCGGCCAGGCCCGCGGCGAAAGTCACCGCGTGCTGCTCGGCGATGCCCACGTCGAACACCCGGTCGGGGAAGCGCTTGGCCAGGATATCCACACCCGTGCCCGACGGCATGGCTGCGGTGATGGCGACGATGCGGTCGTCTAGCTCCGCCCGCTTGGTCAGCTCCGTCCCGAACACCTTGGTGTAGGAGGGGGCGTTGGACTTGGCCTTGGACTGCTCCCCGGTCACCACGTCGAAGCGCACCACGCCATGGTACTTGTCGGCGGCGTTCTCGGCCGGGGCGTAGCCCTTGCCCTTCTGCGTCACCACATGAACCAGGACCGGCTTGTCCTTGATTTCCCGGACATTCTTCAGCACGGCCACAAGGTGGTCCATGTTGTGGCCGTCGATCGGGCCCACATAATAGAAGCCCAGCTCCTCGAAGAAGGTTCCGCCGGTGGCCATGCCCCGGGCGAATTCCTCGGCCTTGCGGGCGGCCTCCTGCAGGGGGCGGGGCAGGGCGCTGGCCACGGAGCGTCCCAGCTTGCGGAACGACTGGTAGGAGCGGCCGGACACCAGGCCCGCCAGATAGGCGCTCATCCCGCCCACGGGGGGCGCGATGGACATGTCGTTGTCGTTGAGGATGACCGTCAGCTGGCCCTTGGTGGCCTCGGCGGCGTTGTTCATGGCCTCGTACGCCATGCCCGCGCTCATGGCGCCGTCGCCGATCACCGCCACCACCTTGTTGTCCCGCTCCTGCCGGTCGCGGCTGACGCAGAAGCCCAGCGCGGCGGAGATCGAGGTCGAAGCGTGGGCGGCGCCGAAGGGGTCGTAGACGCTTTCCGAGCGCTTGGTGAAGCCGGACAGGCCCTCGCCCTGGCGCAGGGTGCGGATCCGGTCCCGGCGGCCGGTCAGGATCTTGTGCGGATAGGCCTGGTGGCCCACGTCCCAGATCAGGATGTCCTCGGGCGTCTCGAACACCGCGTGCAGGGCGACGGTGAGCTCGACCACGCCCAGGCCCGCGCCCAGGTGGCCGCCGGTGACGGACACTGCGTCGATGGTTTCGGCGCGCAGTTCGTCGGCGACCTGGCGAAGCTCAGGCACGCCGAGGGTGCGGAGGTCGGCCGGGGTGGCGATGGTGTCGAGAAGGGGGGTATGGGGGGGCATCGGGACTCGCAATGGGATCCGCCGCGTCGCGGATGCAAGCTGGACGACAGGGCTCTGTCAGCGATCTAGCACGAAATCAGCCGTTTCCCGCAGATATGTGGCCCTTGGACCGAAGATTTCGAGATGGGCCTTGCACTGTTGCCGGAGCAGGTCGACCCGGGCGTGGGCCTCGTCGACTCCCAGCAGGGTGACGAAATTGGCCTTGCCCTTCGCGGCGTCCTTGCGCACGGCCTTGCCCACGTCTTCGGCCTCGCCCTCCACGTCCAGCAGGTCGTCGACGATCTGGTAGGCCAGGCCGAGGTCGTGGGCGAAGGCCATCAGGGCGTGGCGTTTCGTGTCCGTCGCCCGGGCGATGACCAGCGGGATCTCGAAGGCGTAGGCGATCAGGGCGCCGGTCTTCATGCGCTGCATGCGGGCCACCGCCCCCAGGTCGTCGCGGAAGCCCAGGATGTCGATCATCTGCCCCCCCGCCATGCCCTGGGCGCCCGACGCCCGGGCGAGGCGGCGGACCAGCTCCGACCGGATCTCGGCGTCGTCATGGGTGTCCGGGTGGGACAGGATCTCGAAGGCGATGGACTGCAGGGCGTCGCCCACCAGGATGGCGGTGGCGTCGTCATAGGCCTTGTGCACCGTCGGGCGGCCGCGGCGGATGTCGTCGTCGTCCATGGCCGGCAGGTCGTCGTGCACCAGGCTGTAGGCGTGGATGCACTCCAGGGCGCAGGCGGCCCGCAGCACCGGACGCTCCTCGATGTCGAACATCCGGGCGGCTTCCAGGGCGAAGAACGGACGCAGCCGCTTGCCCGGGCCCAGGGCGGCGTAGCGCATGGCCTCCATCAGCCGCTGTTCCGGCCCCTCCGCCCGGGGCAGCAGGGCGTCCAGGGCGACGGTCACCAGGTCGGCGCAATGCGCCATGCGCTCCGCCAGCGCGATGCGGTCCGGGATGGAGGGCGAAACGCTCACCCGCCGTGCCCCGGTCCTGGCGTGGTCCGGTTGCGCATCAGCCGAAGTCCGCCGGGGCGACCGCGGGCTCCCCGCCGGCGCCGATGACGATCTTCTCCACCCGCAGCCGGGCGGCGGCCAGCTTGGCCTCGCAATGGGCCTTCAGCGCCGCGCCGCGCTCGTACTGGGCGATGGACTGCTCCAGCGGCGCCTGGCCGGACTCCAGCGCGCGCACAATGGCCTCGAGCTCGGCCAGGGCCTGCTCGAAGCTCAGCTCCGAAATCGGGGACGGGGCGGGGGCGGACGCGGTCATCAGGTCTGTCGACACCTCGAAAAAGGCCGGGACCGGCACATTAGGCGCCGTCCCTCCCGCGGGCAATCGCTGATCGTCAGCGGGGCTCAAATCGCCGGACCGCCCAGTAGCTGAAGCCCCCGTCCTGCACCAGCTTCCAGCCGCGCCGCTGCAGGGCGATGCCGATCATGTTGTTGAAATAGCCATGGGCCAGCAGCAGCACTTCGCCGCCCTGGGCCGCAGCGCCGATCAGGGCGTCGGCGGCCGACGCGGCGCGGGCTTCGGCCTCGGCGCGGGTCTCGCCGCCCTCGCCATAGCCCAGCCACCAGGCGGCCCGGGCGATCACGCCCCAGCTGCGCGGGCTGACCCGGAAGGAGTCGGGAAAGGGCGGCGGCGGCAAGGGGGCTTCGATGAAGAGCGCGTCGGAGGCGAAGGCCCGGTCGCCGGCCACGGCCTGAGCCGTCTCGATGGCCCGGCGCCGCGTCGAGGAGAATACGGCGACGGCCCGGGCCGCCAGCGCCCGCAGGCTGTCCGGCGGCGTCTGGTCCGTGCGGATGCCGCCCTCCTCGTAGGTGGCCCACCAGTCGCGGTACCCCGCCGAGGTCAGCTTGACCTTGCGGGACAAGGCAGGCTCCCCGTGACGGGCAAGCGCTATGGCGCGGCGCGCCGGACGGTCCAACCCCTCAACCCTCGCTCAAGGCCTGCACATGCGCCACGGCCGACTGGCCCAGCGCCATGAGGTCGTAGCCCCCCTCGAGCGTCGAGACAACCCGTCCCCGGCAACGGGCGCGGGCGACGTCCAGCACCGCGCGGGTCGCCCAGGCGAAATCCTCAGCTTCCAGAGACTGTTGCGCCAGGGGATCGCGGGCGTGGGCGTCAAAGCCGGCCGAGATCAGGATGAGGTCGGGGGCGAAAGCGTCCAGCGCCGGCATCAGCCGGGTCTCGAATCGCCGGCGCCAGACCTCCCGCGCCGCCATGGGCGCCACGGTGGCGTTGACGATGTTGCCGAGGCCCGTCTCGCTCTCCTCCCCGGTGCCGGGATAGAGGGGCGACTGGTGGATGGAGCCCAGGAACAGGGTCGGATCCTCGGCGAAGGCCGCCTGGGTGCCGTTGCCGTGGTGCACGTCGAAGTCGATCACCGCGACCCGGGCTGCGCCGGCGGCCTGGGCGGCGCGGGCGGCCACGGCGGCGTTGGAGAACAGGCAGAAGCCCATGGCCGTGTCCGGCTCCGCATGGTGGCCCGGCGGCCGCACGGCGCAGAAGGCCCGGTCCATCTCGCCCCGGACCACGGCCCGGGCGGCGGCGGTCACCGCGCCCGCCGCGCGCAGGGCCGCTTCGAGACTGCCCTCGGACATGGCGGTGTCGGGGTCCAGCCGCGTGCGGCCGCCCGTCGCCGGCTCGGCGGCGAAGATGGCGTCGATGAACCGGGCGGGGTGGATGCGGGCGAGATCGGCGCGGTCGATCACCGGCGCCTCCCGCTGGTCCTGGCCGAGGCCGGCGTCCGCCAGCGCATCGAGCACCGCGCCCAGGCGCTCGGGCCGCTCCGCATGGGCGGCGCCGTTGCTGTGACGGGTCATGGCGACGTGGGTGTAGACGGGGAGGGTCATGGGCGGAGATTGCCCTGATGGCGGTGACAGGGAAAGGGGGGACTGGCGCGCCGCGCCCGTTCCGGACAGGTTTCGCCGGCGCCGCAAGCCGACTAGGCGGACGCCTGCGCCTCGGCTAGCCTGTTCCGCTTGATCCCGACGTCTGCAGGTTCCCCATGTCCGCATCGCCCCCGAAGTCTCCACCGCAGCTGCTTCGCGTCCTGGGCCTCGTGTTCGGCCTGGCCGTGGTGGTGGGCGGGGTGATCGGCTCCGGCATCATGCGGGCGCCGGGGGAGGTGTCCAAGGCCATCACCGAGCCCTGGGCGATCCTCGTCGCGTGGGGCCTGGGCGGCGCCGCAGCCATGCTGGCGGCCATGCCCCTGGTGGAGGCGGGTGCGTCGGTGCCCCTGGCGGGCGGCACCTATTCCATCTCGGCCCGGGCCTTCGGACCGGGGACCGGGTTCCTCAACGGATGGCTCACCTTCCTGCAGTACGTGGCGTCCAACGCCTTCATCTCCGTGGTGTTCGGCGAATATGTGCACCGGCTGGGCTTTCTGACCCAGCTCCACGCCGGCGTGCTGGGCTGCGGCCTGATCCTGGCCCTGACCCTGCTCAACGCCGCCGGCACCCGGGTCAGCGGGGCGTCGCAGAGCATCGGCAGCGCCATCAAGGGCGGCGCCTTCGTCGTGCTGGTGGCGATCCTGTTCATCGCCCCCCACCCGGCGCCGGCGGTGAAGGCCGTGGCGGACACCGCCCGCGCCGTCGGCCCGATCACCTCCATCGGGGCCCTGGTGACGGCGATCAGCGTGATCTACTCCACCTATGCCGGCTGGGACGGGGCCATCTACTTCTCGGAGGAGGTGGACAATCCCCAGCGCAACGTCGCCCGCGCCACCTTCTGGGGCATCGGACTGGTCACGGTCCTCTACGTGCTGGTCAACGCCGCGGCCCTGAACGTGCTGCCGCCCTCGGTGCGGGCCGGCGCGACCTTTGCGGTGGGCGACGCCGCCGGCGGGGTGATGGGGCCGGGGGCCAACACCTTCGTCACCGCCATGGGGCTGTCCCCCCCCCCCCTTCAGCCTCCCCCCCTCGCC
>CAINOV010000080.1 GCA_903851655.1 uncultured Caulobacterales bacterium | reverse complement strand
GCGGACATGAACGCCCTGACCGCCATCCAGACCGAGGCCGGGGCCAGCGAGCGGGCGGCCCGGGGGGAGGCGTCGGTGTTCGACCCGTCGTCCCGGCCCGACTTCCAGACCCAGAATTCCTACTTCCCGTCGGTGCCCAAGCCGATCATCGGGGCGATCAACGGCGCCTGCGCGGGTCTGGGCATGGTGCTGGCGCTCTATACCGACATCCGCTTCGCCTCCGACGCGGCGGTGTTCACCACCGCCTTCAGCCGCCGGGGACTGATCGCCGAGCACGGGATCTCGTGGCTGCTGCCCCGGCTGATCGGCCTGTCCCAGGCGGCGGACCTGCTGTTCTCGGCGCGCAAGGTGCGGGCGGACGAGGCCCTTAGCCTGGGCCTGGTCAACCGGGTGATCGCCGGCGACGCCTTCGAGGCCGAGGTGATGGACTACGCCCGCATGCTGGCCCGGGAGGTGTCGCCCCGCTCCCTGCGGGAGATGAAGCGCGAGATCTGGAACGCCCAGTTCCAGAGCCTGGGCGAGGCGATCGGCGCGGCCAACGCCGACATGGCCGCCAGCTTCGCCTCGGAGGATTTCCGCGAGGGCGTCGCCCATTTCCTGGAAAAGCGCGCGCCGGCCTTCACCGGTCGGTAGCCGCCTGCTGTCGCTCAGGCGGTCGCAGATCGGACCGCCTGTCGATGATCCGCGTCCGCCGGGCCGCTTTGCGCCCATTGGTGTGCGTTTGTTAAGAATCGTGGTCCCTCTGATGCGTCACGATGCGGCTTGGGAGTCAGCCGAAGCCACCCGTCAGCGTCGTGAATACAGGTCGGCGTAGAATGTTTCTGTCGAAACTCATCAACGAAGTCGCGGAATTCACGGACGACGCCATCCTGATCACCGAGGCGGAGCCGATCGCGGACATCGGGCCGCGGATCGTCTGGTGCAACGCCGGCTTTTCCCGGATGACCGGCTTTTCCCGGGACGAGGCCCTGGGGCGCACCCCGCGGATCCTTCAGGGGCCCGAGACCTCCACCGGCGCCCGGGCGACCATCCGCGACGCGCTTGCGACCTGGCGCCCCGTCCGCCAGGAGCTGAAGAACTACCGCCGGGACGGATCGGAGTTCTGGGTCGATCTCAGCATCCGCCCAGTCGCCGACGAGGACGGATGGTTCCGCTACTGGATCGCCTTCCAGCGGGACATCACCGACCTCAAGGCCCGGGAGGAGCTGGTGGTGCGCCAGCTGGCCGAGCTGGAGCTGTCCCGGCGCGAGCAGTCCGCCCAGCGGGCCCAGGCCGAGGCCGCCAATGTCGCCAAGTCCCAGTTCCTGGCCAATATGAGCCACGAGCTGCGCACGCCGCTGAACGGCGTGGTGGCCATGGCCGGCACCCTGCTGAAGACCCCCCTCAGTCCCAGCCAGAAGGAGATGGCCGAGCTGATCGCCTCGTCCGGGCGCTCCCTCAACGGCATCCTGTCGGATATCCTGGACCTGTCCAAGATCGAGGCCGGGCGCGCCGAGCTGGATGAGGCGCCGTTCAATCTGCGGCAGGTGGTCAGCGCGGCGGCCGAGATCTTCCGCGTCCGTGCGGACGACAAGGGGCTGGCCTTCGATCTCGACGTGGGCGGGTCCGCCGACGCCGCCGTGATCGGGGACGGCGTGCGGATCAAGCAGATCATCTCCAATCTCGTCTCGAATGCGGTGAAGTTCACCCGTCATGGCGGGGTCCGGGTCCGGGCCGAGGTCGCGCCGGCCGGGGACGGCGGGGTCGTCGCCACCGTCTTGGTCGAGGACACCGGCATCGGCTTCGACAGCGACATGGCCGCCAAGCTGTTCGTCCGTTTCGAGCAGGGCGACGGCTCCATCACCCGCACCTATGGCGGCACCGGGCTCGGCCTGTCCATCAGCCAGTCCCTGGCGCAACTGATGGGCGGAAGCATCTCGGCGGAGTCCACGCCAGGGGTGGGCAGCCGCTTCACCCTGACCCTGCCGCTGCAGGCGGACGGATCCGGCCCCGACCGCGAGGGCGAGGCGCCTGACCTGCCCGCCGCCGCCGACTACCGGTCGATGCGCGTCCTGCTGGCCGAGGACCACCCCACCAACCAGATGGTGGTCCGGCTGATCCTGGAGCCCTACGGCGTCGACCTGACCATCGCCGCCGACGGCGCCGAAGCCCTGCGACATCTGGAGCGCCAGCGCTTCGACGTGATCCTGATGGACATCCAGATGCCGATCCTGGACGGCTTCGCCGCCGCGCGGACCCTGCGGCGGATGGAGGCCGAGCGAGGCCTCGCCCGGACGCCGATCCTGTTCTTCACCGCCAACGCCATGCCCGAGCACCGGCAGCAGGCGGCCGAGGTGGGCGGGGACGGCTTCGTCGCCAAGCCGGTGACGCCCGAGGACCTGCTGAACGGGATCAACTCCGTCCTGGACCGGTCGGCGGAGGTCATCGTTTTTGAATAACCGCTCTGCAGGTTCCGCCGATTGCGAATAGCGCTCCTCCGGGCGATCCTGGCGTCGTCGGAGCGCGGCTCCGGCGTTGAAGCGCGGAGCCTGACGATGACACAGACAAGCGACGTCCGGACGGTCGGCCATGTGACCGGTGCGGCGCGGGTGATCCTGCAGCTGGAGGGCGGCGCCGTGCTCGCCCTGGCGGCTCTGGCCTTCGGGCGGCTGGACGGATCGTGGGGGCTGTTCGCCGCCCTGTTCCTCGTACCGGACCTGTCGATGCTGGGCTATCTGGCGGGGCCGCGGATCGGGGCGGTCGGCTACAATATCGGCCACAGCTATCTCGGCCCCCTGCTGCTGGCGGCGGCGGGCGCGGCGCGGGGGGAGACGTTGCTGCTCCAGCTGGCGACGATCTGGGTGGCGCATGTGGGGTTTGACCGCCTGCTGGGCTATGGCCTCAAGTCCGCGGCGGGGTTTGGCTTCACCCATCTCGGCCTGAAGGGGAAGGCCGCGCGGGAAACCGTGGCGGCCTGACGCTACGGCAACTGGCGTCCCGCGGATTCCCGCCTTAAACAGGTCGCAACATCAGCGCGACACAGCAATGGCGCGGCGAACACAGCGGAGAGACCCCCATGGACATCATCAACGACGTCACCACGCTTGAGCGCGGCGAGATCGCCGTCATCACGCTGAACTCCCCGCCGGTGAACGCCCTGTCGGCCAAGGTGCGCAACGGCCTGGCCGCGGGCTTCAAGGCCGCCGACGAGGATCCGCAGACCAAGGCCATCGTGCTGATCTGCGAGGGCCGCACCTTCATCGCCGGCGCCGACATCACCGAGTTCGGCAAGCCCGCCACCGACAGCGCCAGCCTGTTCGACGTGCAGAAGGCCATGGAGGACAACTCCAAGCCCGTGATCGCCGCGATCCATGGCACCGCGCTGGGCGGCGGTCTGGAAGTGGCGCTGTGCGCCCACTACCGCGTGGCGGTTCCCTCGGCCAAGGTCGGCCTGCCGGAAGTGAACCTGGGCCTCCTGCCCGGCGCCGGCGGCACCCAGCGGCTGCCCCGCATCGTCGGCGCGGCCAAGGCGCTGGAGATGGTCACCTCCGGCCAGCATGTGCCGGCCAAGGCGGCGCTCGCCATGGGCCTGGTGGATGAGCTGGCGCCGGAAGGCGACCTGCGCAACGCCGCCATCGCCTTTGCAAAGAAGGTGCTGGCCGAGAAGCGCCCGCTGGTGAAGATCCGCGACAACGACACGAAGATGGTCGAGGACCGCAAGCACCCCGAGATCTTCGCCGAGTTCCGCAAGGCCAACGCCCGCAAGTTCCGCGGCTTCCTGGCCCCGGAATACAACATCCAGTGCGTCGAGGCCGCGGTGAACCTGCCCTTCGACGAGGGGATCAAGGTCGAGCGCAAGCTGTTCGTCGAGCTGGTCACCGGCACGCAGTCCGCCGCCCAGCGCTATGTGTTCTTCGCCGAGCGCCAGGTGTGGAAGCTGCCCGACGTGCCGGAGGACACCGCCCTCCTGCCCGTGGCCAAGGTGGGCGTCATCGGCGCCGGCACCATGGGCGGCGGCATCTCCATGAACTTCCTCAACGCCGGCATCCCCGTGACCATCGTCGAGACCAGCGCCGCGGCGCTGGAGCGGGGACTCGGCGTCATCCGCAAGAACTACGAGACCACCGCCAAGCGCGGCCGCCTGACGATGGAGGAGGTGGAAATGCGCATGGGCCTCCTGACCGGCGCGCTGGACATGTCCGCCCTGTCGGACGCCGACCTGATCATCGAGGCGGTGTTCGAGAACATGGACATCAAGAAGGAGGTGTTCGGCAAGCTGGACGCCATCGCCAAGCCGGGCGCGATCCTCGCCTCCAACACCTCCTATCTGAATGTGGACGAGATCGCCGCCGCCACGTCGCGGCCGGAAAGCGTCATCGGCCTGCACTTCTTCTCCCCGGCCAATGTCATGCGCCTGCTGGAGGTCGTCCGCGGCGACGCCACGTCCAGGTCGGTGATCGCCACCTCCATGCAGATCGCCAAGAAGATCGGCAAGATCGCCGCCCTGGTGGGCGTCTGCCACGGCTTCGTCGGCAACCGCATGCTGAGCATGCGCCAGCGCCAGGCCCAGGCCATCCTGCTGGAAGGCGCCATGCCCTGGGACATCGACCGGGTGCTGTACGACTTCGGCTTCCCCATGGGGCCGTTCGCCATGAGCGACCTGGCCGGCCTCGACATCGGCTGGAACAAGGAGACGTCCAAGGGCGAGACCCTGCGCGACCAGCTGTGCGAGCTGGACCGCCGGGGGCAGAAGACCGGCGCGGGCTTCTACGACTATGACGAGGCGCGCAACGCGAAACCCTCGCCGGTGACCGCGGACCTGATCGACAAGTTCCGCGCGGCCAAGGGCGTGAACGTGCGGGCCTTCACCGACGAGGAGATCATCGAACGCTGCATCTATCCGATGATCAACGAGGGCGCGAAGATCCTGCAGGAGGGCAAGGCCAGCCGGGCCTCGGACATCGATATCGTCTGGATCAACGGCTATGGCTGGCCGGTCTATCGCGGCGGTCCGATGTTCTATGGCGACACGGTGGGCCTGAAGACGGTGGTGGCAAGCCTGACGAAGCTCGCCAGGGAGATGGGCGACGAATGGGCCCCCTGCGAGCTCCTGGTGAAGACCGCCGAAGCCGGCGGCAAGCTGTCGGAACTCTAGGGGGGGGCTCCCAACCATCGCCATTCCCGGGTCTTCGCCCGGGAATGACGGTTTTTTAAAAATACAATTTTAGCTGTCATTCCCGCCCTTGAGGCGGGAACCTCCGTCCGGATGAGGCGCCATATCCGGATCAAGGTTCCCGGGTCTTCGCCCGGGAATGACGAGGATTTAGAGATCAAACACAGTCGTCAT
>CAINOV010000079.1 GCA_903851655.1 uncultured Caulobacterales bacterium | reverse complement strand
GGTGATGGGCGTCAATCTGAAGGCGGCCTTCTTCGCCGCCCAGTCGGTGGCCAGGCGCCTGATCGCCGCGGGGCGCCCCGGGGTGATCCTGAACATGTCGTCGGTGAACGCGGTGATGAATATCCCCCACCTGATCGCCTACAACCTGTCCAAGGGCGGGCTGAACCAGCTGACGAAGAACGCCGCCATTGCGCTGGCGCCCCACCGGATCCGGGTCTGCGGCATCGGGCCGGGCACCATCCTGACCGACCTCGCCCGCAATGCGGTGATGAGCAACCCCGAGGCCCTGAACGGCATCCTGTCCCGCACGCCGCTGGGCCGGGCGGGGGAGCCGGAGGAGATCGCCGCCATCGCCGCCTTCCTGGCCTCCGACGACGCCTCCTATGTCACCGGCGAGACGATCTATGCGGACGGCGGGCGCCTCGGGCTGAACTACACCGTGCCGGTCCGCTGAGGGGCGGAGCCAAAGGTGTTAATGATTGTTGCCGGACGGGACCGGGGCCGTTAACCTTTCGCCACAGACGCGAAAACGGGGGGCCCCATGTCGCAGACTGTCCGACGGATGCTGATCGCGTCCCTGACCGCGGCGCTGCTGCTGCTGCCCGCCGCGGGCGGCACGGCGGAGCCGCCGCACCGCAAGGCCGCTCACCCCGCCGCCGAGGCGCAGCAGGTGATCCCGCCCAAGACCGTCTACTGGCTCAGCGCCTCGACCCAGAACGGCTTTGGTCTCGGGGGAAAGCCGCCGTCGACGGGGGACCTGATGAAGATGGCCGTGGGCGGCGGTCGGGGCGGGGCGCAGAAGCTGCTCAGCCTGGATCTGGGCTCCAGCCTGCCGCCCGCCGGTCCGCCGCAGGCGTCGCACCTCATTCCGCCGACCATGAATATGGGCAAGGCGCTCGCCCTGCGCTCCCCCAGGCCGGTGGTCGCGAGCCAGGCGCCTTCGCGGCAGCCGGAGCCCGAAGAGCACCGGGACTATGAGCGCCCCAAGGGCCGCATCCTGCTGTTCTGGGGCTGCGGCGAGACGGCGCACGCCAACCAGCCGGTGGTGTTCGACTTCAGCAAGATCGCCGCGGGCCAGCCGCCGCCGAACCTGTTCGTGGGCGAGGCGATCCGGGTGGCGAACCCGCCCTCCGCCGCCACCTGGCCGACCTTCGGCTTCTGGCCCAATGACGATCGCGGCAGCCGCCAGTCCGTGCCGGCGGACGCCTCGCTGGTCGGGGCGCACCGGGTCGCCGGCAACTACACGCCGGACATCAGCTTCACCCTGGACCAGGACTGGATGGGGGCCCTGAACCTGGTCCAGACCAAGCTGCCGTCCGGGGCGTTGCAGCTGGAATGGAACGGGCTGCCCGAGGCCACGGGTCACTTCGTCCAGCTGATGGGCGCGGCGCGCAACGCCGAGGGCGGGTCCGACGTCGTGTTCTGGTCCTCCAGCGAGACGCAGACCTTCCTCTCCGGTCTCAGCGACTACATCCCGCCGGGGGAGGCGGCCCGGCTGGTGGAGCGGCGACGCCTGCTGCCGCCCAGCCAGACCCGGTGCGCCGTGCCCAAGGAGGTGATGACCGCGGTGCAGGGCGGGCTGATCTCCCTCGTGGCCCACGGTCCCGAGCAGGACATCGTCTTTCCCCCCCGGCCGCAGGATCCGCATACGCCCTGGGTCCAGGAATGGGCGGTCAAGGCGCGCTATGTCTCCCGCACCGGGGCCATGGCCGGGATGAACATGCCGGCGGGCGCCCACGGGGATGCGGCCCGCTGCGCCCAGCGGCCCAGCACGGGCTCCCTGATCGGCGGCGCCCTGGGCGGATCGCTGGGCGGCGCCCTGGGCGGCATGCTGTCCAAGCCCGCCAAGCCCGAGGGCTGCCCGTAGGGCGACCTCGGCGCCGTGTCGCCGGACCGCGCCGCCGGAGGACGCACAAGCCCCTCGCATCGGCGCGGGGTTTGCGGCTAGACTCGGCCGATCCGGACCGCGGTCCGACAGCCTGGACGCCGAATGAGCCCTCTGGAAATGGCCGCGACCCTGTTCACCGTGGTGAGCGTGGTCCTGTGCGTGCGGCGCAACATCTGGCTCTATCCCATCGGCGTGGTCGGCACGGCCCTCTATCTCGGCGTGTTCTGGTCCGCGCACCTCTATTTCAGCAGCGGCCTGCAGGTGTTCTTCGTCATCGTGCAGTTCTACGGCTGGTGGTTCTGGCTGAAGGGCGACAACGGCCACGCACCGAAGATCACCCGGCTGGGCGTCGGGCGGACCCTGGTCCTCACCGCCCTGGTGCTGGCGGTGTCCCTCGCCATCGGCTGGTGGGCCAGCCGGACCACCACGGCCGCCAGCTCCCTCGCCGACGCCAGTCTGACGGGGTCGAGCCTGCTGGCCCAGTTCCTCCAGGACCGGAAGAAGATCGAGAGCTGGATCGTCTGGGCGGTGGTGGACGCCATCTCCATCGCCACCTACTACGGACAGGGGCTTCACCTCACCGCCGTCCTCTATGCGGGACTGCTGGCGATGACGGTCTGGGGAGGATGGGAATGGTGGCGGGAGATGACGGGGCGGACCTGAGGCGTCCGGCGCGGGGTCTGCTGCCGGGGCCCCACGCCCCGGCCGACGCCCGGGACGTCTTTCTCCGCGACTTCGCCCTCGCGGCCTGCGACCATCTGACGATCCGCGAGGCCGGGGAGGGCGCCGCGCCCTCGGAACGGTTCGACGTGGTGTTCGGCTATGGGTCGGCGGTCGACGCTCCCGGCCGCGGGTTGGCGGCGCGGCTGGGCGCGCGGTTCGTCCCCGTGGCGGCGCCGGAGCGGCTCGAGGCGAGGGCCGCCCGGAGGCCGAGCGGTCCGCCGGGGCCGCGCCGGACGATTCCACGGATCTGCCTGTTCGGGCCGGAATCGACGGGCAAGTCGACCCTGGGACGCGCGCTGGCCGAGCGCTACGACACGGTCATGGCGCCGGAATACGGCCGCCTCTACACCGAGACCTTTGGCCAGGAGTGCGGGCCGGCGGACCTAGAGCGGATCGTCCTCGGCCATCTAGCCGGCGTCCGCGCCGCCGGCCGCTGGGCCGGCCGGGTGCTGATCGAGGACACCGATCCGGTGCTGACCGCCCTGTGGTCGGACGTGCTGACCGGGTCCCGGGCGGCGTGGTTCGACCGGTTCACCGACACCGCGGACCTCTACCTGCTGACCGGCGTCGACGTGCCCTTCGAGGCGGACGGGGTCCGCTATTTCCCGGCGGAGGGCGAGCGGCGGCGCTTCCACCAGCTGTGCCGCGCCGAGCTGGCGCGCCGCAACCTGCCCTTCGTGGAGATCACGGGGGATCGCCCGACCCGGCTGGCGGCCGCCACCGCCGCGATCGACCGGGCGTTGCCGGGGGTCGCGGGCTGACGTGATGCGGCTTGCGCCTTGTCACGGGCGCGGGAATGCCCCTAGCCTGAGAGATGGATCGGAAGGACATCACCGCCGAGGGCCTGCGGGTCGGGATCGGCTTTCCCAGCGCCGTGATGCTGGTGATGGGCGGGATCATCGGCGTCGGCATCTTCGTCAACCCCGCTGTGGTCGCCCGGGGCCTGACCTCGCCCCTGCTGGTGCTGCTGGCCTGGGCGGTGGGGGGCGGCATCGCCCTGCTGGGCGCCTTCGTCTATGCCGAGCTGGCGGCGCGCATGCCCAATACCGGCGGCGAATATGTCTATCTGCGCGACACCTATGGCCCGCTGGCGGGGTTCCTGTTCGGCTGGACGACGCTTCTGGTGGTGCAGGCCGGAGGCATGGCGGCGGTGACCATCGTCTTCGCCCGGAACCTCAACGTGCTGGCGGGCGGCGCCCTGCCGGAGCGGGCGGTGGTGGTCGTGACCCTGGCCGCCCTGGCGGCGATCAACTGCCTGGGCGTGAAGTCCGGCAACGGAGTCCAGGGACTGCTGGGGGCGCTGAAGGTGGGAGCGATCACCGCCCTGATCCTGGCCGGGCTGTTCATCGCGCCTCAGGTCGGCTTCCGGGCGGACGAGGCGCAGGCCGTGGCGGCGACCGATCCGCTGAAGGCCTTCGGCGCGGCCATGATCCCGGTGGTGTTCAGCTATGGCGGCTGGCAGACCGCCAACTATGT
The DNA here is from genome assembly GCA_903851655.1 of uncultured Caulobacterales bacterium. Taxonomy (GTDB): domain Bacteria; phylum Pseudomonadota; class Alphaproteobacteria; order Caulobacterales; family Caulobacteraceae; genus CAIMFV01. The sequence continues at coordinate 3,102 of CAINOV010000079.1, read as the reverse complement.
GGCCGGCGAGATCCGGGATCCCTCCCGCAACCTGGCCCGGGCCCTGCTGGTGGGGGTGATCGCCGTCATTTCCATCTATCTGCTGGTGAACATCGCCTGCCTCCGGGCCCTGGGGGTGGAGCCGCTGGGGCGCACCCTGACGCCGGTGTCGGACGTGCTGCAGCGGGCGACGGGGCCGGTGGGCGCCGGGCTGGCGGCCTCGGCCATCGCCCTGTCGGCCATCGCCTATCTCAGCCAGTCCATGCTGACCGGTCCGCGGGTTTATTTCGCCATGGCCAGGGACGGCCTGTTCTTCCGCCAGGTGGCGCGGATCAGCGACGGATCCCGGGCGCCGGTGATCGCCATCGTGCTGCAGGCGGTCTGGACCGGCTTCCTCGCCCTGTCCGGCAGCTATGACCAGATCCTCAGCTATGTGACGTCCATGAACTTCCTGTTCTTCGGCCTCAGCGCCTCGTGCCTGTTCGTGCTGCGCCGCCGGGACCGGGCGGCGGGGCGGAGCCGCGGCGGCTACGCGGCGCCGTTCCATCCCTGGACCACGGGTCTGTTCGTGCTGGCCTGCGGGGTCATTGTCGGCGTCTCGTTCTGGGCCTATCCGGTGAACAGCCTGGTGGGCTACGGCATCCTGCTGCTGGGCGTGCCGCCGTATCTCTTCTGGCGCCGTTCGTCCGCGGACGCGCCGCCCCCCTCCGGACCTGCGACCGCCCCATGACCGTCCAAGACCGCATCCTGAGTTCCGACTACATGCACTTCGCCAAGACCGGCAGCCACGCCCGGTACAACCTGGCGACCAGCGGCGTGGCCGACTGCGCCCTGTCGGACCTCGCGCTGACCCTCGACGACCTGGCCCTGCACGGGCCCAATCCCTACGGCTTTCCGCCCCTGACGGAGCGGGTGGCGGCGCGGTTCGGCGTCGATCCGGCCTGCGTGGTGATGGTCGGCGGCGGCTGCTCCTTCTCCAACCACCTGGCCATGGCCGCCCTGGTCGCGCCGGGGGACGAGGTGCTGGTGGAGGACCCGACCTACGAGATCCTGCAGTCCACCCTGGGCTTCCTGCAGGCCCGGCAGGTCCCCGTGCCCCGGCGGCCCGAGGCGGCCTGGGCGCTGGAGCCCGACGCCTTCGCCGAGCGGATGAGCCCGCAGACCCGGCTGGTCGTGCTCACCAACCTGCACAATCCCTCCAGCGCCCTGTCGGACCACGCCACGGTCCGGGCCATCGCCGACCGGGCCGCCGCCACCGGCGCCCGGGTGCTGGTGGACGAGGTCTATATGGAGCTGATGTTCCGGGACGGCGCGGCGCACACCGCCTTCCAGCCGGACGGGAACATCGTCGTCACCTCGAGCCTGACCAAGGCCTATGGCCTGTCCGGCGTCCGCTGCGGCTGGATCCTGGCGCCGGCGCCCCTGGCCGAGCGGATGCGCCAGCTGAACAACCTGTTCGGATCCCTGCCGCCGCACATCTCGGAGCGGATGGGCGTCGTCGCCTTTGACCGGCTGCCGGCCCTGCGGGCCCGGGCCAACGCCCTGATCGACGCCAACCGGGCCAGCTATCGGAGCCTGCTGTCCGGCCATCCCCGGCTGGACCAGACGGTGTTCGACCAGGGTACGACGGTGTTCCCGCGGCTGATCGACGCCGATGTGGACGCCCTGTTCCAGCGCCTGACGTCCGAGCGGGAGACAAGCTTTGTCCCCGGCCGGTTCTTCGGCCGTCCGCAGCACCTGCGCATCGGGCTGGCGGGGGACGTCGCCATGACCCGCACGGGACTGGAACGGCTGGCCGAGGCGCTGGACGCCCTCTGACGCCCATGACAGGAGCCGCGACCGATGAGCCTTGAGGACTATGCAGAGCATGACGGCCTGGGCCTCGCCGCCCTGGTGGCGAAGGGCGAGGTCACCCCGCTGGAGCTGACGGAGGCGGCGATCGCGCGGATCGAGCGTCACAATCCGACCCTCAACGCCGTGGTGCACAAGGCCTATGACGAGGCCCGCGCCGTGGCCGCCGGACCTCTGCCGGACGGGCCGTTCCGAGGGGTTCCGTTCCTGATCAAGGACCTGGGCGCCCAGGTGAAGGGCTGGCCGCGGACCTCGGGCTCGCACTTCGCCAGCCTCGCCGCCGATGCGGAGGACAGCGAGCTGATCCGCCGCTATCGCGCCGCAGGCGTGGTGCTGCTGGGCAAGACCAACACGCCGGAGTTCGGCATTCCCGGCGTCACCCAGTCGGAGCGTCTGGGCCCGTGCGGCAATCCCTGGAACCCGGAGCACATCTCCGGCGGCTCGTCCGGCGGGGCGGCGGCGGCCACGGCGTCGGGCATGGTCCCCATGGCCCACGCCAGCGACGGCCTCGGCTCCATCCGCATCCCGGCGGCCAATTGCGGCCTCGTCGGCATGAAGATCACCCGCGACCGCACCCCGGCCAGCGAGCTGGCCTCCGGCGCGGTGGGGTTCACGGTGGAGCATGTGGTCAGCCGCACGGTGCGCGACAGCGCCGCCATGCTCGACGCCACGGGCTATCCGCAGGGGGGCGACCCGTTCCCGGCGCCGCCCAAGGCGGGGCCCTATCTGGACGAGGTGGGCCGGTCGCCGGGCCGGCTGCGCATCGCCTGGTCGGCGGAGACCCCCAGCGGCCGGCCCCTCTCCGAGCCCATGTTGCAGGCCCTGCATGACACGGTGGAGGTGCTGAAGGCCCTGGGGCATGAGGTGTTCGAGCGGGGGCTGGGCGTCGACTACCGGGACCTGTACCGCGCCCAGGGCCTGGTCAGCGCCGCCAACTTCTCGGCGGTGGTGCAGCGCTGGATCGCCGATCTGGGCCGCGCGCCGGCGGAGGGGGAGCTCGGCCCCCTGGCCCGCCGGGGGTGGGAGGCGGGCTTGCGCATCACCGGCCAGCAGGCCCTGTGGGGCTGGCAGCAGCTGCGGCTGATCAACCGCCAGATCATCACCCGGTTCGAGGACATGGACGTCTATCTGACGCCGACCATGTCGCAGACCTCCCCGCGGATCGACTGGCTGGATCCCCTGACCGTGCCGATCAAGGAGTTCGACCAGCGCCAGGCGGCGGTCTACGCCACCACGCCGCCGTTCAACTTCACCGGCCAGCCGTCCGTGTCC
>CAINOV010000078.1 GCA_903851655.1 uncultured Caulobacterales bacterium | reverse complement strand
GGTCATGTTGCGGGCCTTCAGCGACAGGGTGTGGAGCTGCAGGAAGCGCATGATCATGCGGCGCCCCTTGGGGCGGCGCTCCACATAGTACTGGTGGGCCAGCATGAACTGATCGAGCTGGGTCTGGTTCAGTTTGGGCGGATTTTCCCAGATCGACCTCAGGGTCTCGTCCCGGCTCTGCGCGGTGTCCCGAAGTTGCCGGATATGCTTGTTCAGTTGGGGCACAGGCGCCGCTCCGGGAGGTCTTGCAAACAGAGTGGCCGACAACCCTTTATAAATCGAAAAACCCACGGCTCCGCAGGCCTACGGTCACCCTCAATACTGGCGAGAACTGGCCTGGGTGGAGCGATATGATACACGGCGGCGGCGATTTGGCGCTTGATCCCGCCGGCGTCCTGGGGCGACATGGCGCGGACGGGACGATGGGCCCGTCCCCCTGACGGAGGGCTGGGAATGGTGAAGCGTCTCGTGTCAGCGGTCGCGGCCGCCGCAGGACTGGTCCCGGCCGCAGCCTTGGCCGCGCCCGCCGCGCCGGCGCCGATCGTCTTCTTCGACATCGCCGCCACGGACCTGACCCGGGAGGCCGCCTTCTACAAGGCGGTGCTCGGCTGGGACGTGGGCGCGGACGGTCGGCTGACCGTCCCGGTGGCGTCGCCCTTGCCCGGCAGCGTGCGGATCGAGGCGGCCGGCGCCGCGCCGATCGCGGAGCGGGTGCTCTATGTGGGGGTGCCGGATATCCCTGCGTCCCTCGAGGCGGTGAAGGCCCATGGCGGTTCGGTGGTGTTCGGCCGGATGGTGGTGCCCGGCGTGGTCATCCTGGCCCTGTTCCAGGACCCGGCCGGCAACCGGATGGGCCTGGTGGAGATCGCCGCCGACGGCAAGCCGGTGGTTCCGCCGTCCCGCTAGGGTGCGCGGTCAGTGATTGCCGAACGGATACAGGGTCGCCAGCGTCATGCGGGCGTTCACCGGATAGCGCTTGAGCAGGAACCCCTCCCCACGGGCGTGGCCGTCACGGACCGCTTGCACCGCCGTCCGCAGGTCGCGCAGGTCGCTCATCTCCAGCCAGGGCGCCGTGGCCGGCCGGTCGTTGCGGCAGCAATGGGCGCCGTAGATCCGCGTGTCGGCGGGGAGGGCGGCCAGCAGGCGGTCGGCGGTCTGGACATAGGCGGCCAGGCTTGAGTCCGGCATGAAGGCGAAGATGGTGGTGGTGTAGATCATGTCCCCGGTGAACAGCCGCTTGTTCGCCGGATCATAGATCGACACCGACGTGGCCGTGTGGCCCGGCGTCCACAGCAGCCGGACCGTGCGCCCCCCCAGGTCGATATCACCGTCCGGCCGGATCCACTCGGCGACCCGGAAGGCCGGCGTCGGCTGAGAGAGCGGCGCCATGTACGCCAGCCGGTCCAGGCGGACCACCCCGTCGCGCAGCCGGGCGCGGGTCTGCGGCAGATCGACCAGGGCGATGTGGTCGAAGAACCGCAGGCCGTTGGTGTGGTCGAAGTGCAGGTGCGTGGGGATCACCGTGACCGGCAGATCGGTCAGCCCCGCCAGCGCCTCGTGGATGTCCCGGCCGGCGGCGCCGGCGTCGATCAGCAGGGCCCGGCGGGTTCCGATCAGCAGATATTCGTAGTTGTCCGGGTCGTCCTGCGGTTCGCCGATGGCGTAGGCGCCGGCGTCGATCCTCTGGACCCGCCAGTGACCCTTCACCACCGTTCCGTCCGCCGGTCCCGGCGGCGTCGGCCGGATCCGGGACGGCGGCGGGACGAACGCTTCGTGTCCCCCGGCCAGATTGGCCCAGGCCCACAGGGTCGGCGCATGGGCCAGGGCGACGGCGACGGCCAGCGCCGCGACGAGGGCCGAGACGATGGCGACCGGACGGACTCTCATGGCGCGGCTTCCTGATTCGAAACCCGGACGATCATGCCCTGATTTGCTCCGTGGGCGGCGGGTTCGCGGCGGCGCGTCCCAGGCGGCCCGCCGTTCGGGGTATTTTGGCAACAGCGCCGTCCGGAGACCCGCCGGCCGGCGGCGCCGGGCGCGGCCGCGACGTCGTTTGTGTCCGCCGGACGACAATCGTGCGCCAGTGTCTGGCGTCTGTCTAAGATCTTGAAAAACTGCATCAAATCGCATGTCGAAAGTAATGGCGCGTGTAAATTATCATCTGAGTACGGATCAATTGTCTTAAATTCGATAAATTATCGCAATAAAACTTTGATTTCGAACTATGGCGGTCGTGGAGGCATACCGCCCAACGGACGGGGCGACCATGCCTGTGGCCGCTTTCTTGTGTGAATGGATGGGGACACCATGAAGACTTCGATCAACCGGATGCGCTCCGCGCTCCTGAGCGGCGCGGCCCTCAGCGTCGCCCTGCTCGGCGCCGGCGCGGCGCACGCCGCCGATCCGATCAAGACCGCCACCGGCACCGAAGGCGCCGACGTCGAGGCCGTGGTCGTGCAGATCGAGCGCAACGCCGCCGCCGCCGCCGCGCCGGTGAAGGCCTCGGTGCTGGAAACCCAGCCCCAGTCGATCGTCACCCACAAGTTCATCGAGCAGGCGACGCCGGAAACCGGCGACTACTCCACCACGATCCTGCTGGCCCCCTCCATCGGCGGCATCAGCGCCGCCGGCGGCG
>CAINOV010000077.1 GCA_903851655.1 uncultured Caulobacterales bacterium | reverse complement strand
CGCATGCTTGAGGGGCTGTACAATGTTCCCGTACTGATTGACGAATTCGAAGAGCGGTGGATCGAAATTCCCGAGTCGGACCAGACCCGCCTTTCGGGCGCGCCTGGCGGCGCTGCCTACAATCAACTCGGCGTGACCGCGATTTCCGGCGCCCGGCGGATGGACGTTCAGAGCTGTTTCACAGTCCGCATGGGCCCCCTCGGGATCGATGATTTCCGGATGTATCTGGATGACGACGCGCTGGCGGCGTCCCTGCGCAAGGTGATCCGCCTGGCGGTTGGGTGCGGCATGCCGTTCAACCTCCGTCTTGTCCTGCGCCGCGAGGAGGTCCCGCGACCGGTGGTCGATCGGTCTGGCAGCGCCATGCGGCTCGGATATACGAGCTGGCTGGTGAGCGAGGTCCCCGCCCGCGACCTTGACCAGACGAAGATCGCGCTCAGTCGCCGCTCGCCGGCGCCTTGACGCGCGTCAGGGGCGCTGGGTCTGACGGGTGTCGTCCTTGCCCGAATGCGCTTCGATGATCACGACGGTGACATTGTCCTTGGCGCCCCGTTCCAAAGTCAGTGCAATGAGGTCTTCCGCCGCCGCGTCCAGCGGACTCTGGCTCAGAATCTGCGCGATTTCAGTGTCTTCCACCAGGCCCGTCAGGCCGTCGGAGCAGAGCAGATAGCGATCTCCCGGGTCGCTGGGCCCCTGAACCACATCCAGAACGAGGTCCTTGTGCACGCCCACGGCGCGGGTGATGACATTGGCGCGTTTGGAGTGCCGGGCGTCTTCGACGGTCATGTAGCCGCTGTCGGTCAGTTCCTGGACGACGCTGTGATCCCGCGACAGGCGACGCAACTGGCCGTCTCGAAACAGATAGGCGCGGCTGTCGCCCGCCCAGACACAGGCAAAGTGTCCGTCAAACGCCAGCAGCGCCACGACGGTCGACCCGATCAGCGACCCCTCCGCCATCTGGCTGGACTGCGCTATCAAGGTTCGGTTGACGCGCGAAAGGCTTTCCTTGACCTCGGTCAGGAACAGGAACCCCGACATGGCCGGCGTGACCGCGTCCAGCGCCTCCGAGATCAGACGGCTCGCCACGTCCCCCGCCTGGTGCCCGCCCATGCCGTCGGCCACCGCCCACAGGCCGATCATGGGACGGTCGACAAAGGCGTCTTCGTTGAGCTTTCGCACCAGACCGACATGGGATTTGGCGATCGACTCGAAGGTGAAAGACCCGGTCATGGGCGGTCTACCGTTTCTGTAAGGCAGGTGGGGAGTGTTCCGGTCTCTGGGCAAGTCTGCGCGGTGTCGTACCAAACGGCTGTCATCCGTAAAAAGTCGCCGGTGTCCGGAGGGCCGCGCAGGGATGTCCATCGCGCCGCATCCAGCCACCAGATCGACGAGGCCGGCGCGAGACTGTTGGTCGTCGACGGTGCGCACACAAGGTCAGGGGCGTCGAGCTCGGCGATCTGCATCGCCTCATCTGCAGACAGATCTTCTTCGATCAGCTTACGGACGATGGCTTCCGCGTGATCAAGCCTGCGGGATAGGGCATCCGTTTCGAGGGGAGGGCTGACCAGGATCTGAGGCGGCTGAGAGAGGCCAACGACCAGAGGATAGCGGCGGCCGACGCCATCCTCGCTGGCGGAGACCAGCCCGATCAGCGACGATCCGCCGAAGACGCCGGGACCCGACCAGAACCGCCAGACCGGCAGGTTCGCCGTATCCCAGCTGCGTTCCAGATGCCCCATGCCCGGCTCGCACCAGGCGTCTAGAGCGGCGACAGCGTCGGAGCGAAACCCCCGGCGCAGGAAGTCTCCATAGCGTCGGGTCTTGCCGAAAAGCCCGGATAGGAGGGGCGACGGCGCTACAGCGTGGCCGGACATTTGATGGCCCTGTAGTCATTGATCTGAAATGGGTTTTCCGTGTTTATGAACCTTAGTGCGAACCGCGCGCGATCATTCTGGACAGTCAGTTCGAAGGTCAAGGCGCGAGATGTGCTGGAAATGATCTTGGCGTTGCGCAGCATTTCCATGATCCCGAAGTCCCCGTTCCAGGCGCGAAGGATGGGCGCGCCGCCTCGGTTGGGAAAGCTGATCGATACGCCGGGGGCGGACCCGGGCCACCGCATTTCCACGGGCTTGCGGTCCGATGCGCTGAAGGCGACGGGAACGCCGTCGATCGACAAGGTGGCCGCGCCCGTCGCGGTTTCAATCTCGACCGG
>CAINOV010000076.1 GCA_903851655.1 uncultured Caulobacterales bacterium | reverse complement strand
CTCCACCGCCGGCAGGCCGTTGTAACGTTCCAGGCGCGGCGAGCCCACGGTCCAGCTGGTGCTGGCGTAGGAGCCGAACGGGGCCATCTGGCCCTGGCCGTTGCGCACGAACCAGCGGTTCAGGTCCTCCGGCGTCATGCGGAACGGCGCATCGGCCTGGACATAGACCTTCTTGGTGCGGCCGCGGTCGTCGAAGTCGTTGACATAGACCCCGCCCAGCGCCGCCTGCAGGGTGGCGTTGATGTCGGCGGTGGCGAGGCCCAGCGCGCCGGTCCGGGCGGCGTCGAGGCGGATGTTCAGCTGGGGCGTGTCGTCCTGGCCGTTGGGGCGGACGCCGGTCAGCTTCGGATCCTGTGACGCCAGGCCGAGCAGCTGGTTCCGCGCGGCCATCAGCTGGTCATGGCCGACATTGCCGATGTCCTTGAGCTCGAAATCGAAACCGGAGGCGTTGCCCAGCTCCTGCACCGCCGGCGGGGTCACGGCGAAGACCAGGGCGTTGTGGATCTTCGAGAAGGCGCCCATGGCCCGCTTGGCCACGGCCTGGGCCCGGTCGGCGTCGCCGGGCCGCTGACTGAAGTCCTTCAGCCGGACGAAGCCGATGCCGGCGTTCTGGCCGGCGCCGCTGAAGCTGAAGCCGGACACCGTGAAGACGGCCTCCACGTCGCGGCCCTCGTCCTTGCGGAAGTGGTCGTCCACCTGTCGCAGCACCGCCTGGGTCTGGGCGTTGGTCGCCCCCGGCGGCAGCTGGACCAGGGTGTAGAGGGTGCCCACGTCCTCCTCCGGCAGGAAGGAGCTGGGAAGGCGCAGGAACAGCACGATCAGCACCAGCACCACGGCGCCATAGACCATGAGGCTGCGGGCGCCGCGGGCGAGACTCGCGCGGACCCGGGCCTGATAGCCCTCGGCGGCGTGCTCGAAGCTGCGGTTGAACCAGCCGAAGAAGCCCTTGTCGCTGAGGGTGTGGCCCTTGGGCTGGGGCTTCAGCAGCGTGGCGCACAGGGCCGGCGTCAGGATCAGGGCCACCAGCACCGACAGGCCCATGGCCGAGACGATGGTGATGGAGAATTGCCGGTAGATGACCCCCTGCGACCCGCCGAAGAAGGCCATGGGCACGAACACCGCCGCCAGCACCAGGGCCACGCCGATCAGGGCGCCGGTGATCTCGTCCATGGACTTGCGGGTGGCCTCGACGGGGGAGAGGCCCTGCTCGCTCATCACCCGCTCCACGTTCTCCACGACCACGATGGCGTCGTCCACCAGCAGGCCGATGGCCAGCACCAGGCCGAACATGGTCAGGGTGTTGATCGAGTAGCCGAAGACGGCGAGCACGCCGAACACGCCCAGCAGCACCACCGGCACGGCGATGGTGGGGATCAGGGTGGCGCGCCAGTTCTGCAGGAACAGGTACATGACCAGGAAGACGAGGATCACCGCCTCGGCCAGGGTCTTGACCACCTCTTCGATGGACTTCTTCACGAAGGGCGTGGTGTCCACCGGCAGGGCGTAGTGGTAGCCCGGCGGGAAGCGCGTCGACAGCTCCTGCATCTTCGCCTTGATCGCCTTGGCGGTGTCGAGGGCGTTGCCCCCCGGCGCCAGCTTGATGGCCATGCCGGCGGCGGGATGGCCGTTGTAGTGCGCGTCGAAGCCATAGCTTTCCGCGCCCATCTCCACCCGCGCCACGTCCCGCAGGCGCACCGTGGCCGCGCCGGCGGTGCTCTTGAGGACGATGTCCTCGAACTGGGCGGGGGTGCGCAGGCGCGACTGGGCGGTGATGGTGGCGTTCAGCGCCACCCGGGGCGCGGCCGGCATGGCGCCCAGCTGGCCGGCGGAGACCTGGGCGTTCTGGGCCTTGATGGCGGTGATGACATCGGCCGGCGTCAGGGACAGGCTGGCCAGGCGGTCCGGGTCCAGCCAGATTCGCATGGCGTATTGCGAGCCGAACAGCTGGGTGTCGCCCACCCCGTTCACCCGGCTGATCGGGTCCTGGATCGATGACGCCATGTAGTCGCCCATGTCCGCCCCCGTGTCCTTGGGGTTGTCGGAATAGAGGGACACGACCAGCAGGAAGTTGCGGGTGGACTTGACCACGGTCAGGCCCTGCTGCTGCACCTCCTGCGGCAGGAGGGCGGTGGCGGCCTGCAGCTTGTTCTGCACCTGGACCTGGGCGATATCCACATTTGTCCCGGCCTTGAAGGTCAGGGTGACCGTGGCCGAGCCCGCGCCGTCGCTGGTGGACGAGATGTATTCCAGCCCGTCCAGGCCCTTCATCTTCTGTTCGATCACCTGGGTGACGCTGTCATCCACGGTCTTGGCCGACGCGCCGGGATAGACCGCCTGCACCGCCACCTGGGGCAGGGCGATGCTGGGATACTGGGCGACGGGCAGGGTCAGGATGGCCAGACCGCCCGCCAGCATGATGACGATGGCCACCACCCAGGCGAAGATCGGCCGGTCGATGAAGAAACGCGACAGCATCTGAGGTCCCCTATCGCGTCGTCGGCAGGACGGTCGGCTTCACCGGGGCCCCGGGGCGGACCATCTGCAGGCCCTCCACGATCACCCGGTCGCCGGGATTGAGGCCGGAGGTGACCAGCCACTTGTCGCCCACCGTCTGGCCGGTGACGATCGGCCGGAGCTCCGCCGTGCCCTTGGGACCGACCACCATCACGCTGGCCTGACCGGTGGGAGAACGGGTGACGGCGCCCTGGGGCGCCAGGATGCCGTTGGCGACGACGCCCTTGCGCAGGGTGGCGCGGACGAACAGACCGGGCAGCAACTCGCCCTTCGGATTGGGAAACAGGGCCCGCAGGCCCACCGTGCCGGTGCCCTGGTCGACGGTCACGTCGGAGAACTGCAGCCGGCCGGGGATCGGATAGACCGTCCCGTTGTCCAGGGTCAGGGTCACCTCGGCGGTGTCCGGCGGGCCCAGCTTGCCCTGGCTGAGCTGCTGGCGGAGCTTCAGCAGGTCGGCCGCGGACTCCGTCACGTCCACATATATCTTGCTCAGGTCCTGCACCGTCGCCAGGGCGGCGGCCTGGTTGGCGGTGACCAGGGCGCCCGGCGTCACCGACGACTTGCCGATCCGACCGGAGACCGGCGCCCGCACATGGGTGTAGTCGAGATTGATCCGCGCCTGGTCGACGGCGGCCTGCTGCACGGCCACGGTGGCCTGGGCCTGCTGATAGGCGGACTGGGCGTCGTCATTGTCCTGGCGGCTCACGGCGTTGAGGGCCACGAGGTCGCGATAGCGCTCCGCCTTCAGCTTAGCCGAGGACAGGGTGGCCTGGGCCTGGGCGAGGCTCGCCCGCGCGCTGTTCAGCGTGGCCTGGTAGGGGGCGGGATCGATCTGGAACAGGGGCTGACCGGCGCGGACGAGGCCGCCCTCGGTGAAGCTGCGGGACTGGACCACCCCACTCACCTGCGGCCGTACGTCCGAGGTCAGGAAGGCCGACGTCCGGCCGGTGAGCTCGATGTCCAGATCCACCGGCTGCGGCTGGACCGCGACCACGCCCACCGGGGCCGGACCCCGGGGCGGACCGCCGGCGGGCGGACCGCCGCAGCCGGCGAGACCGAGGACCGCCAGGGCGGCGGCGACAGACCGGATTTGCTTGGCTTGCACCCAATCCTCCAGAAATGAGACCTTCCCCAACCCGCTTGACGGAGGCGGGTTCGCGGTAGAAAGTGAGAATGAACGTTCAGTCTCGCTTTTCGGGAGATAGGGTTGTGATGGCACACTGTCAACGGTCGCCCAGCGCATTTGATGCTGCGATGCAGCAGAATTCTGCAGGCCGATGAGCGAGGCCGTCCCGAACCTGAGCCAGCGCGCCGCCGCCCGCCGCCAGCAGATCCTGGATGCGGCCTGCGACTGCGTCCGCCGCGCCGGCTTCCACGGCGCCAGCATGGCCGAGATCGCCCACGCCGCGGGGCTGAGCGTCGGCCAGATCTACCGCTATTTCGAGAACAAGGAGGCGATCATCGCCGCCATCGTCGCCCAGGACCTGGCGGACATGCGCGCCCGGTTCGCGGAGCTGACCGAGAGCGGCGACCCGCTGGTGGACGCGGTGATCGATCGCTGCGCCGAGGCCCTGGACAAGAATTTCGAGCCGGATCGCGTCGCCCTGATCCTGGAGGTGATGGCCGAGGCCGCCCGCAATCCGCAGGTGGCGGCCATCGTTCAGGACGCCGACACGGTGGAGCGGCAACTGGTCCTGCGCGTGCTCGACCATGCGCGATCCCTCGGCTGCGGCGAGGCCGAACTGGCGGCGCGCGGCGAGGTGCTCAGCATGATCTATGACGGCATGCTGACCCGCGCCGTGAATAATCCCGGGGCCGATCGCACGGAAATCGTGCGCGTGCTGCGCGCTGTCCTTGAACGGATCCTGACGTCGCCGCCGCTGACCTCCTGAGAACACGCCGCGGGCCCTGTGAAAGCTGCGGAATCCCGCTGGCCAAACCGGATTTTTGGTAGCAAGCTCCTTCAGCCGTATGAACACCCTCGAGAGTGTCCGACGGCGCAGGGAGCTGAGCCATGGTCGACAACCTTGATCGGTCCGTCCGCGACAGACCGCAGTCCTTTATGAAGAGCAGCATGTGCTTCGGATTGACGGCGGCCTCGCTGGCCTTGGCCGCGTTGATCCTTCAGTGGGCGTTCCAGGCGGTTCCGGGCTTCCTGTCCTGACCCGACGCTCCCACGGCAGGCCGTCCGTCACAGGTCCTGGCGAAGGTCCTGCAGGTAGGGTGTCTGCGCTGCCGTTTCGGTGATCTGACCCCGCTCGATGTCGGCGACGATCCAGGCGTCCTCGGCCCCCGCCTCCGCCCGCTTCGCGCCGTCTGGCCCGACCACGCACGATCCCCCGTGATAGGCCAGACCCCGCTCCTCGCCGCACCGGTTGGCGAAGGCGATGAACAGATGACTTTCGAGGGCCCGCGTCGGCACGATCAGGTCCGGAACCTGCGGCGATCCGGCCGCCAGGGCGGTGGGCGCCAGGACCAACTCCGCGCCCTGTCGCGCCAGATAGCGGGTCGTTTCCGGGAACTCCGTGTCGTAGCAGATGGAAAAGCCGATCTTCCAGCCGGCGTGGAGGGCGGGGGGCGTCCGCGCGGCGCCGGGGGCGAAAAGGGCGCGCTCATACGACCCCCACAACTGCAGTTTCCGGTAGGTCAGCACCGGGGCGCCGTTCGCGCCGATCAGTTGCGCGGAATTGTAGATCTGCGGGTCGCCGGGATCCTGCTCGGCATAGCCATAGGCAATGGCCACCCCGGTCCTGCGGGCGAGGGCAGACAGGGCGCGGAATCCGGCGCCGTCCGCGGGCTCGGCCCGGGACCGGATGGCCTCCGGGTCGTTGTAGCCGGTGAGCCACAGCTCAGGGCAGACCAGCAGGTCCGGCCGGTCCGCCGTCGCCGCCTCGAGCCGGGCCGCAAGCCGGGCGATGTTTCCCGCCGGATCCCCCGTCAGTCCCTCGGTCTGCCAGACGCCGATGCGCATCCGCCCCTCCCCGTTAGTTTGAACAACAATGAACCATACCGTCGCACTCGGGTATTTTTCCGTGTCCGGCCTATGGCAGGCTCGTCCTGTATTCGCGGGCCAGCGGGTCGCAGGCCGGCCCTGTCGCTCCTGAGCCGACAGGGCGCCGCCGGCGGGCACTACGCCGTTGGCGGCTGAAACGCCATTAGGGGGACAGAATGAAGACTCGCAACCACCGGATGATGACGCTGTTGTCGCTGACCGTGGCCGCGGCGCCGCTGCTGGCGCTGGGCCTCCCCGCCGCCGCGCAGGAAACCCTGACTGAGGTGGTGGTGACGGCGCAGAAGCGGGCGGAGGCGGTGCAGACCGTGCCCGTCGCCATCGACGCCGTCACCGGGGCGGAACTGGCCAAGAGCGGCGTCGTCCAGGCCGTCGACCTGTCGACCCTGTCGCCCAACCTCACCACCAAGAACGCCGTGGGCAACACCGCGCCGGTGTTCGCCCTGCGCGGGATCAGCCTCAACGACTTCGCCACCAACGGCACCCAGCCCGTCGGGGTCTATCTGGACGACGTCTACCTGGTGAGCAATTCGCAGCTGGGCTTCCAGCTGATGGACATGGACCGGGTGGAGGTGCTGAAGGGTCCGCAGGGCACCCTGTACGGGCGCAACACCACCGCCGGCGCCGTCAGCTTCATCACCAACAAGCCCAAGCCGGACTTTTCCGCCGGCCTCAGCGTCACCGGCGGCAACTACGACCTGCTGGCGGCGGAGGGCTATGTGAATGTCCCCCTGTCGGATAAGGTCTACGCTCGCCTGTCCCTGTCTGGAGAGCGGCAGTTCGACGGCTATTTCACCAACGAGACCACCGGCAAGTCCTGGGGCCAGACCCGGCGGCTGAACTGGCGCGGCCAGATCCTGTGGGACGCGGACGACAAGACCTCCGTGCTGGTGAACTATCACGGGGGCGTCGATAAGTCCGACGACTGGTACTACAAGTACGTGGCCGACGCGTCCGGTCTGCCCCTGGGCGCCGCCACCGCGGCCCTGGCCGCCCAGGCGGGTCCGGACATCTTCAAGGGCCAGCACGCCATCTCGCCGCAGCCCTATATCGACAACTTCTCCAACGGGCTGAACATCACCCTCGACCACGACTACGGCCCCTTCGCCATCAAGTCGGTGTCAGCGGCGGAGGTGCTGAACTACGCCCGGACCGAGGACTACGGCTCGGTGCCGCAGCCCAACGGCTGGAACAAGTACGCCGGCCACCTGCAGCAGTATTCGGAGGAGCTGCGCCTGACCTCCAACGGCGACACGGCCTGGAAGTGGATTGTCGGCGCCTTCGCCAGCTATGACCGGATCAACGAGAACGACGTCTATAACGAGCTCTTCAATCCGATCTACGAAGGCTATGTCTTCAACGAGAAGTACCGGCAGGAGACCACCAGCCTCGCCCTGTTCACGCACAACGACATCCACCTGACCCCGAACCTGAACCTGACCGTGGGCCTGCGCTACACCGACGAGCAGAAGCACTATCAGGGCGGCACGCTGGTGCTGCAGTCGGATCCGGCGCTGGCCTTCGACAGCTGCCCCTGCGTGGTGGACACCAAGCTCCATTACCAGGAGCCGACGGGCAAGGTCGGGCTGGACTACAAGATCAAGGACCTGATGGTCTATGGCAGCATCTCCCGCAGCTACAAGGCGGGGGGCGTCACCGGCTTCTACGTCACCGACCCGGGCGCCAAGGCCCCCTATCGGCCGGAATACATCACCGCCTACGAGACCGGCGTGAAGTCCGACTGGTTCGACCGGCGCCTGCGGGTGAACCTGTCGGCCTTCTACTACGACTACCAGGACCTGCAGGCCTTCGGCGTGATCGCCAACGAGTTCCGCATCTTCAACATCCAGCAGTCCCGCGTGCAGGGGGGCGAGATCGAGTCGAGCTTCCTGCCGGTCAAGGACGTGCGGATTGATCTGGGCGTGGGCTTGCTCGACACCCGGGTGATGAAGTCGCAGGTGGGCGGCGTGAACGTGGGCAACCGGCTGGGCAATGCGCCCAAGGTCGAGATCGACTTCAAGCCCAGCTACACCTACCACCTGCAGAGCGGCTTCAGCCTGAACGCGGCCCTCGACACCACCTATCGCAGCGGGACCTACTACTACGTCCAGAACGATCCCCGGCAGTACCAGAAGGCCTATGTGCTGCTCGGTCCGCGCCTGACCCTGGACAGCCCCGACAAGGTCTGGAGCCTGACGGCCTGGATGAAGAACGCCGCGGACAAGCGCTATTTCCGGGAGATCTTCAATGATGGCGGCTCGGTCATCGGCTTCCCGGCGCCGCCGCAGACCTTCGGCCTGACCCTCGACTATCACTGGAGGTAACGGCCGGCTCAGGCCGTCGCCGGCTCCAGGTCGACGGGCTGGCCGAAGGTCTCCAGCACGTCGATGATGAAGCGGCGGACGCCGGGGCGCTTGAGGGCCTCGGCGCCGTAGACCACCTCGAAGGGCGCCTCATAGTTCATCTCCGCCGGCCGGATCGGCCGCATCTCGCCGGCGTCCTGCCAGTGCTGGGCGTAGTGGGACGGCAGGTAGCCCAGATAGGCGCCGGACAGGATCAGCCGGGCCTCGGCCTCCATGTTGTTCACATTGGCGAACTTCCGCTCGCTGCGGATATGGCGGATGTCCCGGCTGGCCCAGTAGCCCCGGGAGATGACCGGATAGCGCGCCAGCACCTCCATGGTCGCCTGCTCGTCCGGCATGTCGAACAGCGGGTGGGTCCGCCCGCAATAGAACAGGTGGGTTTCCTCGTAGAGCCGCCGATAGTTCAGCCCCAGCAACAGTTTCGGGAAACTGCCGATGGCCACGTCCAGCCGGCCCTCCAGCACCTCCCGCAGCAGTTCGTTGGGGGGCCGGCATTCCACCAGCAGCTGGACGTCGCGGACCTGGCGGGTGAAGCGGCCGATGGTCTCGTGGATCGGGGCCGACAGGTCGGTGATGGTGTTGTCGACAATGCCCAGCGCCAGGCTGGCCCGCAGGCTGGACTTCAGCGCCCCGACCTTGAACTCGAACGCCTCCATGGCGGCGAACAGCTTCTGGGTCTCCCCATAGACCAGCTCCCCCTCCGGCGTCAGCTTGAAGCCCGCCCGGCCCCGCTGGCACAGCTTGACCCCCAGCCGGGTTTCCAGCGCCGTCATGTGGTTGGAGATGGTGGAGGCGCCCACGTTCAGCTGGGTCTGGGCCGCGGCGAAGCCCCGCCCCTCGACCACGGCGACCAGCACGCGGAGCAACCGCAGGTCGATGCTGTCCAGTCTGGCCAAATCCCGCGTCCCCTCCTCCGGCCGGCCGTCCCCTCCGCCGGAGCGGAAAGTTCATAGGACAGTGAACCGAATCCGCCAACAGCGCTATTCTCCCTGGCGGCGGTTGTCGCTAGCGTCGAACGAGGGATGAGGCGGAGAGCAGAGCTTGCGCTGGACAGTCGATTCGGAAACCGGAGTGCTGACGGATGTGCTCCTGTGCGCGCCGGACCATTACCGCTGGATCGACACCAATGCGATCGCCCATTCGACCCTGTCCCGGCGGGTGCGCTTCGACGCCGACATCGCCCGATCGCAATACGCCGGCATGGTCGCGGTGCTGCAGG
>CAINOV010000075.1 GCA_903851655.1 uncultured Caulobacterales bacterium | reverse complement strand
CCGCCTGTCGGGCCTTGTTCCGCGGATCTGCGTCGCCGCCGGCCGCTGCTTCGCCGGCAACGCCGCCTTCTTCGGCTGCGCCGACATCACCATCGGGGTGGAGGGGGCCAATATCGGCATGGGCGGTCCGGCCATGATCGACGGCGGCGGTCTGGGGGTTGTCGCGCCCGGCGACATCGGCCCGGCGCGGGAGCAGTTCGCCAATGGCTGTCTCGACCTGCTGGCGGCGGACGAGGTGGAGGCGGCCCGCCTGTCCCGCTTGCTGCTGTCGGTGTTCCAGGGGCGGACGCCGCCGGGGGACTGCGCCGATCAGCGCCTGCTGCGCCACCTGATCCCGGAGAACCGGCTGCGGGTCTATGACATCCGCGGAGTGATCGAGACCCTGGCCGACACCGGCAGCTTCATCGAGCTGCGCGGCGGCTATGGTCGGGGCATGGTCACCGGCTTCCTGCGCATCGAGGGCCGGCCCATGGGCGTCATCGCCAATGATCCCCGCCATCTGGGCGGCGCCATCGACGGGGAGGGGGCGGAAAAGGCCAGCCGTTTCCTGCAGTTGTGCGACGCCTTTGACGTGCCGATCCTGTCGCTGTGCGACACGCCGGGCTTCATGGTCGGTCCGGAGAGCGAGCGCGCCGCCGCCGTGCGTCGGGGATCGCGGCTGTTCGTCACGGCCACCACGGTCAGCGTGCCGTTCCTCACCGTGGTGCTGCGCAAGGGCTATGGCCTGGGCGCCCAGGCCATGGCCGGCGGCGACCTGAGCGCGTCCGCCATGATCTGCGCCTGGCCCACGGGGGAATTCGGCCCCATGGGGCTCGAGGGCGCGGTCCGCCTGGGCTATCGCAAGGAGCTGGAGGCTATCGCCGATCCGGCGGAGCGCGACGCCCTGTTCCGCAAGCTGGTCGACCACATGTACGCCCGCGGCAAGGCCGAACAGGTGGCCGAGGTGCTGGAGATCGACGCTGTGATCGACCCCGCGGACACCCGCCGCTGGCTGGTCCGGGCGCTGACCAGTTGCGGGGCGCCCGCGCCGCGCAAGGGCAAGAAGCGGCCCTTCGTGGACGTCTGGTAGCAAGAAAGTTCCATATTCAGGCTTTTTTCAGCCGGGGCGGCTCATATAGTGGGTTGGAGCTTCTGAGGATCCACCGGGGCGCATGGCGAGATCGCTGAGCCTGTCCACAAGACTGATCGCGCCGGTGATCATCATCTCGACGATGGTGACGCTGGGCCTGGCGATCATTGTCTTTCGTGAGGTCTTCGCCGGAGATGTCGCGCGGCAGAAGCAGGACTTCGAGCACTATGTGGCCCTGAAGGCCGAGGCGGAGAGCGTGCCGTTCGTGTCGCTCAGCCGCCGGGACGCCGCCGCCCGGGCGGACCTTCTGGCCCTGGCCGGGGCCCTCGACGACCGGACGGTGAACCGGGAGTTCGACCGGCTGTTCCCCCTGCGCCCGGACGGAACCCGCCGCAGCGCCGACGGCCTCTATGACGGTATGCGCACCCTGCGGCATGACCGCGTCTATGGCATGGCGGCGTTCATCCATGACGGCGCCCATGTGCCGATGCAGGACAAGCGTTACCTGGTGGCGGCGGTGGACGTGGTCTACGACTACGGACATACCGGGTTCGCCCTGTCGGACAATTTCTATTTCTTCTCACCGCGCCAGGATGTGGTTCTGTTCGGGCCCAGGCGCCCCGACAAGCTGATGTTCTACCGCCGGACGGCGCCGCCGGACTTCAGCGTCGCGTCACAGGCCATCAGCCGCGTGGCCCTGCCGGCGGTGGATCCCGAACGGACCCTGCGCTGCACCGGTCTGCAGCGCGTCGTCTACGACACCACCGGCAAGCGGCTGATGGCGGGATGCGTGACCCCGGTGGACGCGGGCGGACAGATGGTCGGGGCCCTCGGCGCGTCGGCGCCGATGGAAGGGTTCGTGCGACGGATCATCGAGCACCCGCTGCCCGACACCTACAACGTCATGGTCAGCGCCGACGGCGGCATCATCGCCCACCCGGGCATCGCGGTGCCGGGCGAGGTGACCGTGGCCGAGAAGGCGCGCTACGAGCACGACCTTGGCCTGCGCGACCTGATTGCCGCCATCCGGTCCAGGCGCAGCTCGAACGGCGTGGTGGAGAACGACCGGCTGGGCACGATCGTGTCCTACGGGCGGATCGAGGGGCCAGGCTGGTACTTCCTGATCGTCGCGCCGCTCCGCAACATCACCGTCGGCGCGATGCGGTCCGCCGAAGGCGTGCTGCTGCTGGCCCTGATCGCGGCCGCCGTGCAGGCCGCCGCGATCTATGGGCTGCTGCGCCGCCAGGTGGTCGCGCCGCTGGAATCCCTGGCGAAGCGCAGCCGCCTGCCCGACGAAGGCGGCAAGGGCGCTGCGTCCCCGGAGGAGGAGCGCCCCGACGAGATCGGTGAGCTGGCGCGCAGCCTGTCCTTCGAGCGCACCCGCAACCGGGAGATCCTGCGCACGCTGGAGGCCCGCGTGCGCGAGCGCACCCGGGAGCTCGAGGCCGCCAACGAGGAAAAGTCCCGCTTTCTCGCCAATATGAGCCATGAACTGCGGACCCCCCTGAATGGCGTGGTCGCCGTGGCGGACATGCTCCATCGGCTGCAGTCCTCGGAGGCGGGCCGGGAATACGCCGACATCATCCGGTCCAGCGCGATGACCGTCGAGCGCGTGGTGTCCGACGTGCTGGACTTCTCCAAGATCGAGGCCGGCCAGATCACCCTCGAGGAAAAGCCGTTCGCCGTCCGGGCCCTGGTCGACAGCG
Source organism: uncultured Caulobacterales bacterium (assembly GCA_903851655.1). Lineage (GTDB taxonomy): Bacteria > Pseudomonadota > Alphaproteobacteria > Caulobacterales > Caulobacteraceae > CAIMFV01. Next base: position 13,112 of record CAINOV010000075.1, on the reverse strand, counting down.
TGGTCAAGCCCCTGGCGATCACCGCCGGGGCCAAGGGCATCGCGGTGACCGCCACGTTCGCGCCGGATCTGGCTGGCGAATACCTGGGCGACGCCCATCGGTTGGCGCAGGTTCTCAACAATCTGGTCGGCAACGCCGTGAAGTTCACCGACACCGGCGCGGTCAAGGTCTCGGTCGCACCCCGGGACGGCGGGCTGGTGTTCACGGTCCGGGACACCGGCGTCGGCTTTGACGAGGATGTCCGGGCGCGGCTGTTCGCCCGCTTCGTGCAGGCGGACACCTCGATCACCCGGCGGTACGGCGGGTCCGGGCTGGGACTTGCGATCTGCGCGGCCCTGCTGAAGCTGATGGGCGGACAGATCGACGCGCGCTCCACCCCCGGCGAGGGCTCGACCTTCGAGTTCAGCGTGCCGTTTCCCGCCTGCGAGACCGAAGCGCCGCCCGCCGCTCAGGCCGCGGAGCGCCGCGCGCCGACGGGCCGCCGCGACGACCGTCTGGTGGTGCTGCTGGCCGAGGACCATCCCACCAACCAGCGGGTTGTGGAGCTGATCCTGAACAGCGCCGACATCGAGCTGGAGATTGTCGAGAACGGCCGGGACGCCGTGGCGGCCTTCCAGCGTCGCCGGTTCGACTGCATCCTGATGGACATGCAGATGCCCGAGGTGGACGGCCTGCAGGCGACCCGCGAGATCCGCGACCTGGAACAGTCCCTGGGCCTGCCGCGGACGCCGATCATCTGCGTCAGCGCCAATGCGCTCGCCGATCACGTGGCCGCCAGCCGCCGGGCCGGCGCCGACAGCCACCTGGCGAAGCCCTTCCGCGCGGACGCCCTGCTCCAGGCCCTGTCCGCTGAGATTGCCGCCTGAGCGGTGCTTGCCCCGGGATACGAGTCGGAAGAAAGTAACGAAGATTAACGAGCGAGGGGTGGCCGCGTCAGCGGATCCATCGCGCGGGTGGGGCATAAGGCGACCACGCAGATCTTCGGAGCGGCAGTATGTCGACCAACTCGATCAACTCGAACTACGCCTCCGTCATCGCCCTGCAGGGGCTGGACCAGGCGTCCGCCGACCTGAACGGGGTCCAGGCGAAGGTCTCCACCGGGCTGGACGTGGGCGCAGCGTCGGACAACGCCTCGGTCTGGGGCATCGCGCAGGACCAGCGAAACGCCTCGACAGCCCTGGACTCCGTCAAGCTGTCGCTGCAGCGGTCCCAGTCCACGCTGGATGTGGCGGTCTCGGGCGGTCAGACCATCTCTGATCTGCTCAACCAGATCCGGACCAAGACCCTTTCGGGCACAGACACGTCCCTGAGCTCAGCGGACCGGAGCGTGCTGAACAACGACGTCCAGTCCCTGATCAAGCAGATCACCACCGTGGTCAACAGCGCCGACTTCAACGGGGCCAACCTGATCAAGGCGGGCGCCACGCCCCTGGCGGCCCTGACCGACGCCAACGCCTCGATCTACACGGTCCAGCCCCAGTCCCTGAGCGTCGGCGGAACCAACATCCTGTTCTCCGCCGGCGCGTCCTTCGCCACCGCGACCCAGGCCCAGGCCCTGCTGACCTCCGTGACCGCCTCCATCGCCAATGTGAACACGGCGGTGAGCAGCCTGGGCGCCTCGTCCAACTCGGTGACCTCCCACCTGAACTTCGTCACCCAGTTCCAGAACACGCTGACCGCCAGCTCAGGTGGCCTGGTCGATGCGGACATCGCCAAGGAGAGCGCGGCCCTGACGGCCCTGCAGGTGAAGCAGTCCCTGGCCGCCCAGACCCTCAGCATCACCAATTCCGCGCCGGACATCCTGATCGGCCTGTTCCGCTAGCCCGCGGGCGCAGCGCCGCCCGCCCAACGTCGGGAAACCGGTCAGGGTTAGAAAAGGCTTAACCCTCAGCCGCCATGGTGAGGAACCGTTCACACTCACGCGGACACGGTTCCCAGGGTCATGACCTTCTCGAATCAGCAGCCCTTCGCCCGGACCGACCGATCCGCGCTCGGTCTATGGTGGTGGACCACCGACCGGTTCCTGCTGCTGGCCGTGGCGATCCTGATCGGCATGGGCGTGGCCCTGTCCTTCGGCACCAGCCCCGCCGCGGCGGTGCGCACGGGGATGAGCCAGCCCTTCCACTACGCCATCCGCCAGACCTTCTTCGGACTGGGCGCTGCGGCCCTGGTGCTGGGGATGTCGATCCTGAGCCCCCGCGGCGCGCGGCGGGCCAGCTTCATCATCTATCTGGTCGCCATCGCCATCATGTGCGTCCTGCCCTTCATCGGCCATGCGGCCAAGGGTGCGGACCGGTGGGTGCAGCTGGGCGGGTTCTCCCTGCAGCCGTCGGAGTTCATGAAGCCGGCCCTGATCGTCCTGGCGGCCTGGATGTTCGCCGAGGCGCAGAAGGGGGAGGGCGTGCCCGGCGTGTCCATCGCCTTCGGCCTCTACGGCGTGGCCGTGGCCTTGCTGTTGCTGCAGCCGGATTTCGGCCAGACGGTGCTGATCACCTTGGCCTTCGGGGTGACCTTCTTCATGGCCGGCGTGCCCCTGCGCTGGATCTTCGGCCTGATGGCCGTGGCGGCGGCAGGCTTCGTCACGATTTCCCTGAGCTTTTCCCATGTCCATGAGCGGATTCACAAGTTCCTGTCGCCGGACAAGGCCGACACCCACCAGATCGACAAGGCCACCGAGGCGATCGCGTCGGGCGGGCTGTTCGGTCGCGGCCCGGGGGAGGGACTGCTGAAGCGCTCCGTGCCCGACGTGCACACCGACTTCGCCTATGCCGGCGCGGCGGAGGAGTACGGACTGATCCTGTCCCTGACCCTCATCGCCCTGTTCTCGTTCGTGGTCATCCGCGGGCTGCAGCGGGCGATGAAGCTGAGCGACCCCTACGAACAGGTGGCGGCGGCGGGCCTGTTCGTGCTGGTGGGCCAGCAGGTGTGCATTAACGTGGCCGTGAACTTGAATATTATTCCCACCAAGGGCATGACCCTCCCGTTCATTTCCTATGGAGGGTCGTCCATGCTCGCAATGGGCCTGACGTTGGGTCTCGCTCTGGCGCTGACCCGCCGGCGTCCCGGCGCCTATTCGCAGCCGGACTCCCTCGCCAGCGCCGGAGCAGCCCTGCCGTGACATCGACCTCGAAGGTCGCCGTGGTGGCGGCCGGGGGCACCGGGGGGCACATGTTCCCCGCCGAGGCGCTCGCCCGGGCGCTGGCGGCCCGCGGCTGGCGCATCGTGCTGGCCACGGACAGCCGCGGCGACCAGTACGCCCAGCAGTTCCCGGCGGAGGAGCGCCTGTCCCTGGAGGCGGCGACCTTCCGCACCGGCGACCCCATCGGCATGATGCGCTCGTCCTTGCGGATCTCGAAGGGCGTGCGGCAGGCCCGCGCCGCCTTCCATCGCCTGCGCCCGGCGGTGGTGGTGGGGTTCGGCGGCTATCCGTCGCTGCCGGCCTTGCTGGCCGCCCGGTCGCGGCGGATCCCCACGGTGATCCATGAGCAGAACGCGGTGCTGGGCCGGGTCAACCGCCGGCTGGCGCCCGGCGCGACGGCGGTGGCCTGCGCGTTCCCGACCCTGCTGAAGGCCACGGCGCGGGTGAGGAAGCGGCTGCAGGTGGTGGGCAATCCCGTCCGGCCGGACATCGCCGCCCTCTACAGCCAGCCCTACCAGCCGCCGGGCCCGACCATCCGACTGCTGGTCACCGGCGGCAGCCAGGGCGCGCGCCTGCTGTCGGAGCTGGTGCCCGACGCCATGAACCTGATCAGCGAGGACCTGCGGGTGCGCCTGCGGGTCGAGCAGCAGACCCGGGTGGAGTCCATCGACTTCGCCCGCCGCGCCTTCGCCGAGGCGGGGGTGGAGTGCGAGATCGCGCCCTTCTTCCGCAACATGTCCGGCCGCCTTGGGGCGGCGCATCTGGTGGTGGGCCGCGCCGGCGCCTCCACCATCAGCGAGCTGGCGGCGGCGGGTCGGCCCTCGATCCTGATCCCACTCAAGATCGCCATGGACGACCACCAGACCGCCAACGCCCGGCTGCTGACGGACGCCGGCGCCGCGGTGGTGCTGAACGAGGACGGCCTGACCGCCGAGGCCTTCGCCAGGACCCTGGAGGAGATGGTCGCCGACCCCGCCGTCCTCGCCCAGCGGGCCGCCGCCGCCCACGGCGTGGCCCTGCCGGACGCCGCTGAGCGCCTGGCCGATCTCGTCGAGGGCGTCGCCCTCTGAAACTCCGGTTCCCCGGCGGAGGGCGGGCGCTTGCCCACGCTCCCGTCAACGCGCAGAAGTAGGCTCATGGCTCCCAACCTCCGTCCCACCCCGTTCGCCATCGGCCCGGTGCATTTCGTCGGCATCGGCGGCATCGGCATGAGCGGCATCGCCGAGATCATGCTGCGCATCGGCTATACGGTGCAGGGCTCCGACGCCAAGGCCTCGGCCAACACCGAAAGGCTGGCGGCGCTGGGGGCGAAGATCTTCGTCGGCCACGATGCGGCCCACGTCACCGGGGCGTCGGCGGTGGTGTTCTCCACGGCGATCAAGGCCGACAATCCGGAATTCGCCGCGGCGCGGGAAAAGCGCATTCCCCTGGTCCGCCGGGCCGAGATGCTGGCGGAGCTCATGCGCCTCCAGTTTTCCGTGGCCGTGGGCGGCACCCACGGCAAGACCACCACCACCTCGATGATCGCCACCCTGCTCGACGCCGGCGGCAAGGATCCGACGGTGGTGAATGGCGGCATCATCAACGCCTATGGCACCAACGCCAAGGTCGGCGGCGGCGACTGGATGGTGGTGGAGGCGGACGAGAGCGACGGGTCGTTCCTGCGCCTGAAATCCACCGTGGCGGTGGTCACCAACATCGATCCGGAGCATCTGGATCACTACGGGGACTTCGAGGCGGTCAAGCAGGCGTTCCACGCCTTCGTCGAGAACATCCCGTTCTACGGCTTCGCCGCGGTCTGCCTGGACCATCCGGAGGTCCAGGCCCTGGCGGCGCGGGTGGAGAACCGGCGCCTCGTCACCTACGGCGTCAACCCCCAGGCCCAGGTCCGGGCGATCAATGTGCGCATGGGGGCGGATGGGGCGACCTTCGACCTGGTGCGCAAGCTGGACAATGGAACCGTGGAGGCGGCCGCGGACCTGAAGCTGCCCATGCCCGGGCGGCACAATGTGCTGAACGCCCTGGCGGCCATCGCCGTGGCGCGGGAGCTGGGGGTGGATCTGGACAGCGTGCGCGCAGGTCTGGCGGGCTTCGGCGGGGTCAAGCGGCGCTTCACCACCACCGGCGTCGCCCGCGGCGTGCGGGTCGTGGACGACTATGGACACCACCCGGTGGAGATCACCGCCGTGCTCAAGGCCGCGCGGGACGTGCAGGACGCCACCGGCGGCAAGGTCGTCGCCGTCGTCCAGCCGCACCGCTACACCCGCCTGCGGGATCTGTTCGATGACTTCTGCGCCTGTTTCAACGACGCCGACACCGTGATCGTGGCCGATGTCTACGCCGCGGGCGAAGCGCCGCTGGACGGCGTGAACCGCGACGCGCTGGTGGAGGGCATCCGCCGCTTCGGCCATCGCCGGGCGCTGGGTCTGGACGGCGTCACCCAGCTGCCGCGGCTGATCGCGGAGGAGACCGCGCCGGGCGATCTGGTGGTGTGCCTCGGCGCCGGCGACATCACCGCCTGGGCCTACGCCCTGCCGGGCCAGCTGGACGCGCTGGGATGAGCTGGCGCGACCGTCTTCCCCCCGTCCGCGGCCGCATCGCCCTGGATGCGCCGCTGGGCCCCTACACCTGGCTGCGCGTGGGCGGTCCGGCGGAGGTGCTGTTCATCCCGGCGGACGAGGCCGACCTGCAGGACTTCCTGCTGGCGCTGGACCCGTCCGTGCCGGTGACGGCGCTGGGGGTCGGCTCGAACCTGCTGGTGCGGGACGGCGGCGTGGACGGCGTGGTGGTGCGCCTGGGCAAGGCCTTCGCCGATCTGCGGCTGATGGACCAGAACCGCATCTATGCGGGCGCGGCGGCGCTGGACGCCCAGGCCTCGCGCTTCGCCGCCGAGGCGGGCCTGTCGGGGCTGGAGTTCTATACCGGCGTGCCGGGGTCCATCGGCGGCGCCCTGGTGATGAACGCCGGCTGCTATGGCGATGACACCCAGGGCGTGCTGGTGGAGGCTTACGCCGTCACCCGCCAGGGGGAGCGCGCGATCTTTAGCGTCGAGGACATGGGCTACAGCTACCGCCACTCCACCACGGCCGAGGAGCACGAGGTCATCTTCACCGGCGGCCTGTTCCAGGGGGCGAAGGCCGACCCCGACGACATCTTCGCCCGGATGGCCGAGATCACCGCCCGACGGGAGGCCGCCCAGCCGATCCGCGAACGCACCGGCGGCTCCACCTTCAAGAACCCGGCCGGGCATTCGGCCTGGAACCTGATCGACGAGGCCGGCTGGCGGGGCAAGCCCATGGGCGGCGCCCGGTTTTCGGAGCTGCACGCCAACTTCCTGATCAATGACGGACAGGCCACGGCGGCGGACCTCGAAGGTCTGGGCGAGGCCGTCCGCCACGACGTCGCCGAGAAGTTCGGCGTCCACCTCAAATGGGAAATCAAGCGCATCGGGCGGTCGTGACCCCCGGCGCCCACCGGAGCACCTGCCGATGACCGCCGCCCCCCCCGTCTCGCAAGACCGGCCGCTGGCCGGACGCCGCATCGCCGTGCTGAAGGGCGGGCTCAGCCCCGAACGGCCGGTCAGCCTGGTGTCCGGCAAGGCCTATGCCGACGCCCTGCGCCGTCTGGGGGCGGAGGTGATCGAGATCGACGCCGGCCGCGACCTGGCCCAGGCCCTGACCGCCGCCCGGCCGGAGCTGGTGGTCAACGCCCTGCACGGCGCCTGGGGGGAGGACGGCTGCGTCCAGGGCGTGCTCGAGACCCTGAACCTGCCCTACACCCATTCCGGCGTGCTGGCCTCGGCCCTGGCCATGGACAAGGCCAAGGCCAAGGCGGTGCTGGCGGCGGCGGGGCTCCGCGTCCCCGGGGGCGGTCTCTTCAACCGCCACGTGGCGGCGCGGGAGCATGTCATGCCGCCGCCCTATGTGGTGAAGCCCAACGCCCAGGGCTCGTCCGTCGGCGTGTTCCTGGTGTTCGAGGGCGCCAACCGCCCGCCGCAGGAGCTGGCCGCCGACAGCTGGACCTTCGGCGAGGAGGTGATGATCGAGCCCTACATCCCCGGCAAGGAGCTGAGTGTGGCCGTTTTGGGCGATCGCGCGCTGGCGGTGACCGACATCCTGCCGTCCACAGGCTTCTACGATTTCGAGGCGAAATACGGGGAAGGCGGCTCCAACCACGTGATTCCAGCCGACATTCCGGCCCATGTGAGCGAGGCGGCCCTGCGCGCGGCGGAGGCGGCCCACGCGGCTCTGGGTTGCCGAGGTCTTACCCGAAGTGATTTCCGTTATGACCCTGTTAAGGACGATCTGGTTCTTCTGGAGGTCAACACACAACCCGGTTTCACGCCGACCTCGCTCGCCCCCGAGCAGGCGGCCTGGTGCGGAATTGAGTTTGATCGTCTGGTGATGTGGATCGTGGAGGACGCCGGATGCCCGCGGTAGTGCGAGGCCAACCGACGCGGAAAACCGGAACGGGCAGGGGCGGCGGCAAGGGTCCGGCCGGCGGACGCGCAAGTGCGCCCCGCGGCGCCGGTCGCGGGCGCAAGCCGGCGGCGGCCTATGGCGGGACCGGGCGGTTCGACGGCATCTCTCCGGCCCTGGCCACCGGCGTCGCCGCCGGCGTGATCCTGCTGGCGACGGTCGCCCTTCTGGCCACCGGCGGCCGGGCCCAGGCCCTGGCGGCGGGGATCGGCCGGGGTGTTGACAACAGTTTTGGCGCGGCGGGCTTTTCCGTGCGTCATGTGGTGGTGCAGGGGGCGTCGGGCCTGTCCGAACCCGCGATCCGCCAGGCGGTGGAGATCGGGCCCGGAACGCCGATCCTCGGGCTGGATCTGCCGGCGCTGCGGGCCCGGGTGGAGAAGGTCGGCTGGGTCCGGTCCGTGCATGTGGCGCGGATGCTGCCGGACACCCTGGTGATCGCGGTGACGGAGCGGCCGCGGCTGGCGGTCTGGCAGAACCACGGGCGTCTCAGCCTGATCGACCAGGACGGCCAGGTGATCACGGACACCGACGCCCAGCATTTCGTCGACCTGCCGCTGGTGGTGGGCGAGGGCGCCAATACGGCGGCGGCCGCCATCCTGCCCCTGGTGCAGTCGAGACCCAGTCTCATGGGCCGGATCTGGGCGCTGGTGCGGGTGGACAATCGGCGCTGGGACCTTCGGCTGAAGGATCAGAGCCTGATCCAGCTGCCGGCCGAGGGGGAGGACGCCGCGCTGATGCGCCTCGACCAGTTGGAGCGGGACCAGCAGGTGCTGAGCCTGGGCTTTTCCAGGATCGACCTGAAGACGCCGGATGTCCGCATCCGGCCGCGGGACGGCGTCGCCGCGCCGGTGGCGGCGCAGATGGCCGGCCCTGGCGCGGTGGCGGGCTGAGATGATTGTGACGGACCTCCGCGGGCCAGCGGCGGCCGAGTGTGACAGGACGAAGGTGGGACGCGACATGAAGGGCTCGGGGGATCGCAAGGACGGCGGCCGCATCGGATTGGTGGGCGGGCGACCCTCGCTGGTGGCCGCCGTCGATCTGGGCGCCTCCAAGATCGGCTGCTTCATCATGAAGCCGGACGGGCTGAACCGGGGGGACCGCACGATCACCGTCGCCGGCGTCGCCCATGTCCGCTCCCGCGGGGTGAGGGGCGGGGCCGTGACCTGCGTCGACGAGGCGGCGGAAGCCATCGCCCAGGCCGTTGAGCAGGCCGAGGCCATGGCCGGCGCCGCCGTGTCCAGCGTGGTGCTGACCAGCGCCGGAGGGCAGCTGGCCAGCCACCGGGTCGCCGCCGCCGTGTCCCTCGGCGCCCGCCCGATCGGCGATCATGACCTGTCCCGCTGCATCCAGCTTGCGCTCGCCCAGGCGCGGACGCCGGGGCGCCGGATCATCCACCTTCTGCCCATTTCCTGGTCCGTGGACCGACAGGGCGCCGTCCGCGACCCGCGGCGTCTGCACGGGCGGGAGCTGGCGCTGGAGCTGCTGGTCGTCAGCATGGCCGAGACCGCGTTCGCCACCCTCGGCCACTGCGTCGAGCTGGCCCACCTGCAGCTGGACGGCGTGGTCGCCGCGCCCTTCGCCGCCGGCCTCGCCGCGCTGGAAGAGGACGAGATCGACCTGGGCGCGGTTTGCATCGACATGGGCGGCGGCTCCACCTCCGTCTCCGTCTTCGGCAATGGCGCGCTGCTGCATGTGGACACGCTGACCGTCGGCGGGCACCACGTGACCAACGACATCGCCCGGGGCCTGACCACGACCGTGATCGGGGCCGAGCGGATCAAGACGCTGCATGGCTCGGCCATCGCCTCGGCCAACGAGGACCGGGAGATGATCGAGGCGCCGCCGCGGGGGGACGACCCGTCCGCCGAACCCATCGTCGCGCCGCGCTCCATGCTCAAGGGGATCATCGCCCCCCGGGTGGAGGAGACGCTCGAGCTCACCCGCGACCGACTGAAGCGCTCCGGCGTCAAGCTGCCCCGCGGGGCGGGCGTGGTTCTGACCGGCGGCGCCAGCCAGCTGGCGGGGGTCCGCGAACTGGCCGTGCGGGTGTTCGACTGCCCGGTGCGTCTGGGCCGTCCCCGCCGCGCGCCGCACCTGGCCGATTCCGCCGCGGGCCCGGCGTTCAGCGCCGCCGTCGGCGTGCTGCAACGCTCGGCCTATGGCCCGCGGGAGGCCGTCTCGGATCGCTCCCTGGCCGTGCGCCAGCGGGAGGAGCGCCCCGGTCCGGCAGACCGCGACATGTTCTCCCGCGCGGCCGGCTGGCTGCGGGCGAATCTCTGACAGCCGCTGGCGCCGCGCGACGGCCGGACGCTCCGTCTGCGGATAACTGACAGGAAAGTTTCACGGATCGCCATTGTGGGCAGTTAACACTTTGGCGAATCTCTTTAGCAATGAGCACCATCACGCCGATGTGTGCGCCGTGCGAAATGCGCGAATCAGCGAAATCCCAATAAAAACATTTAATTAGTCGCTTCCGGTCTGGCCGGAGGCCCGACTCGTATTATGGAAGTTAACTGCGGCTTAACGATGAATGCTTTGTTATCGGGCTCGCGGAAGCGCTGACGGGGACGGTCTCCGGTCCGGCGCCATTCGGGAGGCCGTTGGTCAGGATTATGAAACCCATGGCGATTTCCTTGTCGGCGCCTCGCGCCACCGAACTCAAGCCCCGCATCGTCGTCTTTGGCGTCGGCGGCGCCGGCAGCAACGCCGTCAACAACATGATCGACGCCGACCTGCAGGGGGTGGAGTTCGTGGTGGCCAACACCGACGCCCAGCAGTTGCAGTTCTCCAAGACCGACCGACGCATCCAGCTGGGGGTGACCATCACCCAGGGCCTGGGCGCCGGCGCGCACCCGGAGATCGGGACGAGCGCCGCCGAGGAGTCCATCCCGGAGATCCACGAGCACCTCGAAGGCGCGCACATGGTGTTCATCACCGCCGGCATGGGCGGGGGCACCGGCACCGGCGCCGCGCCGATCATCGCCCGCGCCGCGCGGGAGCGGGGCATCCTGACCGTGGGCGTCGTGACCAAGCCGTTCCACTTCGAGGGCCGGCACCGGATGCGCCTGGCCGACCAGGGCGTCGCCGAACTGCAGCGGGTCGTCGACACGCTGATCGTCATCCCGAACCAGAACCTGTTCCGAATCGCCAACGAGCGCACCACCTTCGCCGAAGCCTTCGGCATGGCCGACCAGGTGCTGCACTCGGGCGTGCGGTCGATCACCGACCTGATGGTGCTGCCGGGCCTGATCAATCTCGACTTCGCCGACGTGCGGACCGTGATGACCGAGATGGGCAAGGCCATGATGGGCACTGGCGAGGCCACCGGCGAGGACCGCGCCCTGATGGCCGCCCGCAACGCGATCCAGAACCCGCTGCTGGACGAAGTGTCCCTCAAGGGCGCCAAAGCCGTGCTGGTCAACGTGACCGGCGGTCTGGACATGACCCTGCTGGAGGTGGACGAGGCCGCCAACGCCATCTCGTCCGAGGTGGATCCCGAAGCCAACATCATCTTCGGCGCCGCCTTCGACCCGGACCTGGAAGGCCGCATCCGCGTCTCGGTGGTCGCCACCGGCATGGACGCCGCCGCCATGCGCGCCGTCGACCCGATCCAGCAGCGCAGCTCGGGCTCGCCGCCCCCCACCGGCGGCCGCACCGTGCCCACGGCGCCCCTCGTCGCCCGTGCGGCCGAGGCGGCGCGCGAGCCCCTCCGGGCCCCGGAGCCGGTTCGGGGCGAGGCCGTGGCCCGGGCCCCGGAGCCGACCCGCGAGCCGACCCGCGAGCCGGTGATCACGACCTCCGCCAAGACCGCTCCGCCGCCGACCTATTCCCCCGCCGCGGACTCCTACGCGCAGCGGGGCGATTACGAGGAGCCCGCGGTTCAGGAGACCCGTGCGGACGAGCCGCGGATCATCGACAGCATGGCCCAGCGCCGGGAGCCGCCGTCGCGGATCGTTGACCCCATGGCCGCCGAGGACGGCGACGAGCCGTATCTCGCGCCCCCTGTGGAGCGTCCGCTGATCAACACCGTGACTGGTCGCACCTATACCCGTCCCGGCGCGCCGCCGCTGCCCGATCCCCGGGCGCCGGAGCCGCGCAAGTCCGGCTGGCTCAGCCTGTTCGGCGGTCGCCAGCGCTACGAGGACGCCCCCGCGCCTCCGGCGCAGGCGCCGCAGGGTCGTGCCTCCGGCGGCGCGCCCCCGGCGTCGTCCGCCGCCACGGCGGCCAAGCTGCAGCCGACCCTGGACCCGGAAGAGCCGGTGGACGATCTGGAAATTCCGTCCTTCCTCCGGCGTCTCGCCAACTGATCCCCGCGCTTACAGCCGCGCGTCCAACCTGACAGCACCCCGAAGGCCGGTCCCAGGACCCCGCCTTCGGGGTGTTGTCGTGTCTGGCGGCGTTACATTCCGAAACAGGAGTTGTGTTGTGTGCGGCGGCCGTCCCTTTAAAGGTTAAGGCTGCGGGACAGGCGCCGGTTCAACGGCGCCGCCTGCGTGAGGGATGGTTGTTCGATGTATTCTGATGTGATGCAGCATACCTTGGCCGGGACCGCGGTCTGCGCCGGCGTCGGCGTCCACAACGGCCTGCATGTCCGGGTCGTGATCCGGCCCGCGGCGGTGGGAGCCGGCGTGGTTTTTGTCCGGACGGATGTCACGGACCGGGACAACCGCATCCCCGTCACGCCCGCCGCCGTGGGGCGCACCCAGCTGAACACCGAGATCGGCAACAGCGCCGGCGTCACCGTCTCCACCATCGAGCATCTGATGGCCGCCCTGGCTGCGCTGGAGATCGACAATGTGATCGTCGAGATCGACGGTCCGGAGACGCCGATCATGGATGGATCGGCTCTGCCCTTCGTCCAGTTGCTGGACCGCGCCGGCCGCCGGTCCCAGGAAGTGTCGCGGTCCTACATCGAGATCCTGGAGCCGGTGGAAGTGATCGACGGGGACAAGCGCGCCGCGCTGCTGCCCTGCGACCGCTTCGAGGTCGGCTTCGAGATCGCCTTCGACAGCCAGGCCATCGGCCGGCAGGTCGTGGACCTGGAAGTGACCGAGGCGTCCTTCCGCCGGGAGCTGGCCGCCGCCCGCACCTTCGGCTTCCTGCACGAGGTGGAGGCGCTCCGCGCCATGGGCCTCGCCCGGGGCGGCAGCATGGACAACGCCATCGTCATCGACGGAGACGCCATCCTCAATCCCGAAGGTCTGCGGATGGAGAGCGAGTTCGTCCGGCACAAGGCCCTGGACGCCATCGGCGACCTCTATGTCCTGGGCGCGCCGGTGATCGGCCGCTTCGAAGGGCGCTATGCCGGCCACGCCCTGAACAACCGCCTGGTCCGCGCCCTGATGGCGCGCCCCGACGCGTGGCGCCTGGTCCGCTTCGACCAGGAACTGGCCGAGGCCGTCTGACACAGTTTCGCCCCCTGGCGGTCGTTAATCTCTTTTCACCGTGACGCATCGGCGCGCCTGCAACGTCTGGCGCAACCGGCGCGGGCTGGT
>CAINOV010000074.1 GCA_903851655.1 uncultured Caulobacterales bacterium | reverse complement strand
TGATCCACCGCCCCGGCCAGGGTCCGCGCCCGCCCTGGCCGCGACGCCCAGACCTGCGGTCCCACATATTTGACCACGAACACCGGCGGGGTCAGCCGCCGCAGCCGCTGGGCGACGCGCAGGGAAAAGCCCCAGCTGTCAATCAGCACCGCCAGATCCGGTCGCTCCCGCCGGGCCAGGGCGGCCACGTCGTCGGCCCGGCGGACGATCCGGGGAAACGCGCGCACGCCCTCGAACAGGCCCAGCACCGACAGGTCGGACATGTCGAACAGGCTGTCGAGCCCCTCCTCCGCCATCAGGCGTCCGCCCACGCCCATCAGCTGAAGGTCCCGGCCGTCCAGCTTGCGGCGAAGCGCCCGGATCAGCCCGGCGCCCAGCCGGTCCCCGGACGCCTCGCCCGCAGTGAGCAGCAGCTTGACCGGAGGGGTCACGGCGGCTCAGTTCCGGTTCCGGGCTCGACGCCGACGACAAAGACGCCCAGCCGGTCCGCGGCGGCCACGACGCCGTCCCGGTCCATCACCAGCATGCGGCCCACTTCGCCGACAATCCCGGCCAGACCCGCCGCCGCGGCGCCTTCCACGGTGGACACGCCGATGGTGGGCAGGTCGATCCGCATCTCCTGCATGGGCTTGGGGCATTTCGCCAGCACGCCGCGGCGGGCCTCGGCCGTGCCGCGCACGTCCTGGGGCAGGCCCGCACAGCGCTGCAGCATGGCGTCGGTGCCCTCCTGGGCCTCCACCGCCAGCACCAGCCCGTCGACGACAATGGCGCCCTGGCCAATATCCATGGAGCCGATCACCCGGGCGACCTCCAGGCCGCGGCGGATGTCGAGCTCGTTGGCCGGGGTGGGCGCGACCTTGCCCATGGGGCCAGGCCCCAGGGTGAGGCCCTCGTCGACAGCGTCCGCTCCCTCGATACGGAAGCCCTCCTGCTCGAAGACCCCGACCAGGTAGCTCATCAGCGCATCGTCCCCGTGCCGGGCGGCGGCGATCGCTCCGGGCAGCACGGACAGGCCCCGGAAGTCCGGCTTCAGGGCCGACAGGTCCGGCCGCTTCACATAGCCGGCGAAACAGACCGCCTGGCACGACTGGCGGCGGAGGGCGCCCAGCACCTTGCCGATCTCTGCAATGCCCAGGGTCTCGCCGGGCAGGACGTCCGCGGGCTGGTCGGCGAAGCCGCGCAGGCGGATGACGTGGAAGGGCCGTCCGGATCGCCGGCACCGGTCCGCCAGGGCCACGGGAAGTCCGCCGCCGCCGGCGATGATGCCGAGCTTGGGACGCGACGCGCTCAAGGAACCGGCTGACAGAGCGGCCGGTTGGCGTCGGCGCGGATGAACTCCACGATCTCCGTCACCTCGGGCGAATGGGCGAAGACGCGGGCGACATCCTCCAGACGCTCGGAAAAGGCGCCTTCCGGGGCGAACAGCATGCGCCAGGCGGCGCGAAGGTCATTGATCGCCTCCCGGCTGAAGCCCCGGCGTTTCAGCCCCACGAGGTTCAGGCCCTCCAGCACCGCATGGTTTCCCCAGACCGAGCCGAAGGGGATGATGTCGCGGGTGACGATGCCGCCGCCTCCGACCATCGCATAGCGGCCGATCCGGGTATATTGGTGCACCGCGCAAAGCCCGCCCATGAAGACGAAATCCCCCACATGCACGTGCCCGGCCAGGGTCGCATTGTTGGCGAAGATGACCTGGTCGCCGACCACGCAGTCATGGGCCACATGCGAGCCGACCATGAACAGGCCGTCAGACCCGACCCGGGTGACCCCGCCGCCCATGACGGTGCCGGTGTTCATGGTCACATGCTCGCGGATCGAGTTCCGCGGCCCGATGATCAGGCGGGTCTCCTCGCCGCGGTAGGCCATGTGCTGCGGCGGTCCGCCCAGGGAGCAGAACGGCCCCACATAGGTTTCAGCCCCGACTTCCGTCACGCCCTCGACCACCACATGGGCGACCAGCCGCACCCCGTCGTGCAGCACGACCTTGGGGCCGACCACGCAATAGGGACCGATCTCGACGCCGCCGGCCAGTTCCGCGGCGGGATCGATCAGCGCGGTCGGATGAATCTTGGTCATGTGGGGTTCGCAATCAGGATCGCCGCCCATTCCGCCTCGGCGGCGAGCTTGCCGTTGATGAAGGTCTCGCCCCGGAACCGGAAGATGTCGCCGCGGACCCGCGTGACCTTGACGGGCATGCGCAGCACGTCCCCTGGCCGGGCCGGGTGACGGAACCGGACATTGTCCATGGTCATGAACAGGATGGTCTTGCCCCGCTTGTCCACATTCAGCGTCTTGGACATCAGGATCGCGCCGGACTGGGCCATGGCCTCGACGATCAGCACGCCGGGCATCACCGGATTGTCGGGAAAGTGCCCCGGAAAGAACGGCTCGTTCACCGTGACGCACTTCAGCCCGATGATGGACTGGCCCTCGCGGTAGTCCTCGCAGCGATCCAGCAGCAGGAAGGGATAGCGGTGCGGGAGCCGCTCGAGGATTTCGGCGATCTCGACGGATGGCCCCGGCGCGGTGTCGTCTTCGCTGGTCATGGTTCGCCCCTCTTCGTATCCGCGACCCCGGCGCCCCTCGACCGGCCCCGGGTCCGGGTCTGGTGCGCCACCCAGGCCGCCTCCTGCAGGAACCGCTTCAGGGGGCGCGCCGGATGTCCGCCCCAGACCTCGCCAGCGGGAACATCGCGGGTCACGCCCGCGGCGCCCGCGATCGAGGCGCCGGCCCCGATGGTGATATGGTCGGCCACCCCGGCGCCGCCGCCGAAGGTGACGCCGTCGCCGACGGTGACGCTGCCGGATATGCCGGTGAAGGCGGCCATCAGGCCGTTCCGGCCGACGCGGACATTGTGTCCGATCTGCACCAGATTATCGATCTTGGTGCGTTCCCCGATCACGGTGTCGTCCCAGGCGCCGCGGTCGATGCAGGTATTGGCCCCCACCGTCACATCGTCCTGGATGATCACGCGGCCCAGCTGGGGAATGTCGATAGCCCCCTGACGGGAGCCGGCGACACCGAACCCGGCCGCGCCGATCACGGCGTTGGAATAGATGCGGACGCGGTCGCCGATCAGGGCGAAGCTGACAGAGGCCCCGGCGCCCACGTGGCAGTTGCGACCCATCGTCACGCCCGGCCCGATCACGGCGTTGGCGTCGATCCGCGAGCCCGCGCCGATCCAGGCGCCAGGCCCGATCACCGCTCCGGGCCCGATCTCGACCCCGTCCTCCAGCGTGCAGTCCGGGTGCACGGCCGGCGATCCGGTGGGATGGGTGCGGATGCGGTGCAGCGCCAGCGACGCCCGGGCGTAGGAAGCCTGCGGCTCGGCGGTGACCAGAGCGGCGCAGCCGTCCGGCACCGCCCCGCGATGCGCCTCGGCGACGAACACCGCCCCAGCATGGGTGCCTGCCAGATCCTGGAGATAGCGCTTGTCCGACAGGAAGCCGATCGCAGCCTCCGTGGCCCGGATCAGCGGCGCG
This sequence comes from uncultured Caulobacterales bacterium, assembly GCA_903851655.1. Taxonomy (GTDB): domain Bacteria; phylum Pseudomonadota; class Alphaproteobacteria; order Caulobacterales; family Caulobacteraceae; genus CAIMFV01. Next base: position 28,109 of record CAINOV010000074.1, on the reverse strand, counting down.
ACGCCATCGATCCGGCGCTCGGCCAAAGCCGGCTCGGCCACAGTCGCCCCCGCCCGCTCCGCCAGCGCGGAGAGGGACAGGGGACCAAGGGAGTCAAAGAAGCGCGAATCGGGCATCAGCTTCGCAGGTTACGAGGGCGCCCGCCCCCTGTCTCGCCCTCAACGCTGCTGAGCGGCCTGCTGGTCAAGATGCTCGCGGTCGAAGGACAGGGTGGGCAACTTGGTGTTCAGCTGCTCCACCACCGCCGTGGTGATGTCCATCTGCGGATTGGCCGCATAGATCGCCGTATCGGCCTTCAGCAGGAGGCCGCACGACCGACCCGACACCACGGTGCGCACGATCGGCTCGAGCTCCACGTCCACGCGGCCGATGGCCTTGCGCAGGGTGGCTTCCAGCTCCTTCTGGCGCTGGGTGCGCTTCAGGTCGAAATCCTGCATCCGCTGCTGCAGGGCCTGGCCCTGCTGTTGCTGCTGATCCTGCGGCAGGGACGGCGCCTTTTCCTTGAAGGTCTTGATGTCGGCGTCGAGGCCCGTCTGCTCGGGCCCGAGCTCGGCCTGAACCTGGGCGGCCAGCTGCTGCATCCGCTTGTTGATCGCATCACCCGCCGAAGACCGGCTGACGGCGCTCTCTTCGCTGAACAGGCACACGCCCGGAATGGCGGCGCCCAGGGTCAGCGGCGGCAGGGCCGCGGCCGGCTTGGCCGCCGTGGCGGTGGCGGCGGCCTTCGGCTTGGCGGCGGAGGCGGCCGGCTTGGCCGGCGCCGTCTGGGCGAGCGCCGAAGTCGAAACCAGGGCCAGGGCGGCGGAAGCCGCCAAGAGGGTTTTGATGCGGGTCATGATGTCTCAGAACTGTGTGCTGGTGGAGAAACGGAAGCTCTCGGTCTTGTCGTAGCTTTCTTTGGCCAAAACCTGGCTAAAGTCCAGACGAATCGGTCCGAGGGGCGAGGTCCAGAAGACGCTGAGGCCGGCGGAGGCCCGGAGCGCGAGGTCGTCGACGATCTTCGGGTTGGCCGCGCCATAGAGGCCCGTGGCCTTGGTGGACTTGTCCAGCAGGCCCAGCGTGCCGATGTCCGAGAACAGGGCCGTGCGGATGCCGTACTGCTCGGGCAAGCCGTTCGGCACGCTGAGCTCGGTGGTCTGGATGGCGTAGAACTTGCCGCCCAGGGCCTCGTCATACTGGGTGTCCCGCGGGCCGATGCCGGCCACCTGGAAGCCGCGGAAGGTGTTCCCGCCCTTGAAGAAGCGGTCGTTGATCCGGATGGAGTCGCCGCCCCACCCGTTGACGAACCCGCTGGATCCCGTGACGCTGAGGACGAAGGCCGAGTTGAAGCCGTAGTACCAGCCGCCCTCCGTCTCGGTGCGGAGGTACTTCACGTTGCCGCCGGCGCCGGCGAAGTCCTGCTTGAGGTTCACGTAGAACCCGCGGGTCGGGCGCCGCGGATCGTTCCGGCGGTCGAAGGTGAGCGTATAGCCCAGCGCCGATGTCAGGTAGGCGCCGGTCTGGTCGCAGATGGTCGACGAGACCGTCGTTCCGGAGCACGCGCCATTGGCCACGATCACCCGGTCGGAGTGGATCGAATAGCGGGTCGACAGATAGGTGTTCACGTTCAGCGGGAAGCCGAGGTCGAAGGTCGCGCCCACGGCCTGGGAATTGAATCCGGCCTGCGCCGAATAGTCGTAGCGGTAGGTGTACAGGTCGAAACCCGCGCGCAGGTCGCGATCCAGGAAGCGCGGCTCGGTGAAGGCGAAGTCGACCTGCTGGCGCAGGGAGCCCACCGACGCGCGGATCCGGATGTCCTGTCCGCGTCCCCGGAAGTTGTGCTGGCTGACGCCCACGTCCAGCAGAAGCTGATCCACGGACGAATATCCGGCGCCGAACGACAGTTCGCCGGTGGGCTGCTCCTGGACCTTGACCCGCAGGATGGTCTTGTCGGCCGCGCTGCCGGGGAGCTGGTCGATGTCGACGGTCTTGAAGAAGTCGAGGCGCTTGATCTCGGTCTTGGACCGGTCCACCAGCACCCGGTTGTAGGCGTCGCCTTCCGCCAGGCTGATCTCGCGGCGGATGACGTGGTCCAGGGTGACGGTGTTGCCGACGATGTCGATCCGCTCGATGTAGACGCGCGGGCCTTCCTTGACGTCGAAGGTGACGTCGACGGTCCGGCTGTCCGGATTGGCGTGATAGCGCGGACGGATGTCCACGAAGGCGAAGCCCAGGGCGCCGGCGGCGAAGGTGAGGCTGTCCACCGCCGTCTCGATCCGGTCGCTGGTGTAGACCGACCCCTCGCGGATGGGCAGGATCGCCCGCATGGCGTCGCCATTCAGCTTCTTCAGGTCGGTGTCCACCCGCAGGCGGCCGAACTTGTAGCGCGGGCCCTCGTCCACCACGAAGGTGATGGCGAAGTTCTTCTGGTCGGGCTGAAGCTCCGCCGTCGACGAAATGACCCGGAAATCATAGTAACCGCGGTTGGTGTAGTGCTTGCGCAGTTGCTCGCGGTCGTACTCGATCCGATCTGGATCAAAATTGTCGTTCGAGCTGAAGAAGTGCCACCAGCGGGTTTCCTTGGTGACCACGACGTCGCGCAATTCGTTGGCGCTGAACGCCTTGTTGCCAAGGAAGTTAACCTTAAGAATTCCGGTCTTGGGTCCTTCATTGATCTCGAACACAAGATCCACCCGACGCTGGGGCAGTTCGATGATCTTCGGCGTCACGATCACCGAGATCCGGCCCGAGCGCCGATACAGCTCGACAATGCGCTGCACGTCCTGCAGCACGTGGCTCTTGGTGAAGATCGCCCGCGGGTGGATCGACACCTCGTCCTTGAGCTTGTCGGTGCCCAGGGCCGAGTTCCCCTCGAAGATCACCTGGTTGATGATCGGGTTCTCCACCACCCGGACCAGCAGCTCGCCGGTCTCGGGGTTGAGCTCGATACGCTCGTCGCTGAACAGGTCCGTCCGCGCGAGGGTCTTCAGCGCCAGGTCGATCCGGGCGGCGTCCGCGCCCTCCCCCACGGCGATCGGCAGATAGGACAGGATCGTGCCCGATTCGATGCGCTCATTGCCCTGAACGGTGATCCGCCGGACAAGGGCGACCGGGCTGGCCGCCGGCCCCGCGGCGCCGGCCGCCGGAGCCGCGGTCTTCGCATCCCGGTTGATCTGGTCCGGCGTGGGCGCCGCAGCCGGCTTGACGCCCGGCGTCACCTTCGGGGTCTCTGCGCCATTCACCCGGTCCGCGCTGCTGCCCGGCAGGGTCGAGCCCTGCTGCCCGGCCGTCTGGGCGAGGACCGGCGTGGCGAGGCCGGTCGTCGTCAACAGGAAGACCAGGCTGGAAGCCAGTGAGGCTCGGCGGGCGGGCGGCGATTGTCTGGGCATCAGGCGCAAGGTCATCCGTACAAATTTGATCCGACTTTACGACGTAAAGCCCAGGAGATTGAAGACGCTTCGCTGCTGGAGATCATTCCAGGTGGCGAACAACATCAATCCGAGCAGCAAGGCAAGCCCGATCCGGTAGCTGGCCGCCTGCACCTTGGCCCCCACCGGACGCTGCGCCAGCGCCTCGTATCCGTAGAACAGCAGATGGCCGCCGTCCAGCACCGGCACCGGCAGCAGGTTCATGAACCCGACGGCGGTGGAGACAAGGGCCGCAAAACTCAAGAGGTTAACTGCGACGCCCCCCGCCTTGCCGAGGAGGTCGGGCGCACTGTCGGCGCCGGCCTTGGCCACGGCGCCGGCGGTCTGCGCCATGCCGAGGAAACTGGACAGCTGCGTCGGCGATTCCTTGCCGGTGACGATCCGTGAAAGATAAGTCACGGTTGTTGCGACAATGTCCCAGGTTTCATGCACGCCCCAGCCCACCGCGGCGACGGGGCCCAGGTGGGACTGGACATAGTCCTGCGGGTGGCGGGACGGCGCCAGGCCGATCTGCCCCACCTGCATGGTCCGCCCGGTGAGTTCATCCCGTTGGGTGACCCGCAGCGGCGTGGCGTGGGTCACTCGGGCGGCGCCGTTGCGCAGATAGGTGATCTCCAGGGTCTCGCCGGCGCGCAGGTGGACATATTCCACCAGGTCCTTGAAGTCCGCGACCGGCCGTTGATCGACGGAGGTGATCAGGTCCCCGGGCGCCAGTCCCGCCTGCGCCGCAGGCGACCCCGCCAGCACGGCTCCCACCCGGGGCGAGACCGTATTGATCCCGACGGCGCTGGCGAAGATCGCGAACAGGAAGATCGACAGGACGAAATTCGCCGCCGGACCGGCCGCCACCACCAGGGCGCGCTGCCAGATCGGCTTGAAATGGAAATACCGGTTGATGGCGTCGGGGCCCTGCTTGCGGATGATCTGGTCGCGCAGATCGTCCAGGTCCTCGGCGTCAGGCACGCTCGAGCTCGGATCCGCATCGCCGGCGAACCGCACATAACCGCCCAGCGGCAGCCATCCGATGCGCCACTCCACGCCGCTCCGGTCCACGCGGGTCCAGAGAGGCCGGCCAAAGCCAATGGCGAACCGGTCCACCGCCACCCCGAAGCTGCGGGCGACCAGGAAATGGCCAAGCTCATGGATGGTCACGACAATCGTCAGGATCACCAGGAACGCGCCAACCGACATGAACAGGTTGGCCATGGAGCCTACGAACGGGTGGAGCATCTGTGCCATAACGCGCAAGGAACCTTTCCGAAATGGTCAAATCAAGGCGGCGGATCGAGACAGTATGTCCTGTGCGATACGCCGTACGCCTGCGTCGACCTCCATCGCGGCCTCGACTGTCTGGCCGCCGGCGCGCCTCGCAAGAAGGGCGCCGCCGGACGCCTGCTGGAGGCATTCGGCGATCACGCTGGCGATATCCAGGAACCCGATCCGCTTCTGCAGGAACGCATGGGCCGCCACCTCGTTGGCGGCGTTGAAGGCGCAGGGCGCGTGGCCGCCCACGCGGAGGCTTTCCCGCGCCAGCCCCAGCACCGGAAAGCGGTCGATATCCGGCGTCTCGAAGGTCAGTTGACCGAGGCCAGCCAGATCGAGCCGGGGCGCGGCCCAGGGCAGTCGGTCGGGCCAGGCGTAGGCGCAGGCGATGGGCGTCCGCATGTCCGGCGGCCCCATCTGGGCGATGGTCGAACCGTCCTCGAACTCCACCATCGAGTGGATGATGCTCTGCGGGTGCACGAGGACGTCGATCTGGTGTTCGGGCGTGTCAAAAAGATACGACGCCTCGATCAGCTCAAGTCCCTTGTTGGCCAGGGTGGCGCTGTCGAGGGAGATCTTCGGGCCCATCCGCCAGACGGGGTGATCCATGGCCTCGTCCGGCGACACGGCGGACATCTGCTGCCGCGACCAGGTCCGGAACGGGCCGCCGGACGCGGTCAGCACCAGGCGCGCGACCCGCTGGCGGTTCTCGCCCCGGAGGGCCTGGAAGATGGCGGAATGCTCGGAGTCCACCGGGATGATCGATCCGCCGGCCTGCCGCGCCGCGGCGATCATGGCGGGTCCGGCGCAGACGATGCTTTCCTTGTTGGCCAGCGCGATCACTGCGCCGGTGCGGGCCGCCGCCAGGGTGGGCGCTAGGCCCGCCGCGCCGACGATCGCCGCCATCACCCAGTCGGCGGGCCGGGCCGACGCCTCCAGCACGGCCGAATGACCGGCGGCGGTCTGCAGCCCCTCCCCCGCCAGGCGATCGGCGAGGTCTGCATGGGCCCCTTCGTCGGCGATGACGGTGATGGCGGGCCGCCATCGGCGGGCCTGCTCGGCCAGAAGGGCGACGTTGCGGCCGGCGACCAGCGCCTCGATCGCCACCTCGGCCTCGCCGCCCCGCACCGCCTCCTCCAGCAGGTTGAGCGTGGAGACGCCCACGGAGCCGGTGGAGCCCAGCACGCTGACCCGCCGCGCCGTCAATGGAGCAGTCCCGTCGGCAACCCGGCTGTGCTGGTGGACGGAAGGCAAAGGCGCAGGACCGCAGCCACCAGGATCGCGAACATCAGGCCGTCCACCCGGTCCAGCAGTCCCCCGTGACCCGGGATCAGGTCCCCCGAATCCTTCACTCCGAACCTGCGTTTCAAGATCGACTCCCAAAGGTCCCCCGCCATGGTCGCCAGCCCGACCGCCAGCCCCACCGGTCCGGCCAGTCCGGCGCCCGGCCCGCCGTCCGTCGTGCGGAAGGTCGCCACCGCCAGCGCGGCGAGCATGGCGCCGGCCAGACCGAAAAAGAAGCCCGACCAGGTCTTGTTTGGCGAAAACCTGGGCCACAGCTTGGGACCCTTCAGGATATTGCCGGCGATGAAGGCGGTGATGTCCGCCGCCCAGGTCGCCGCCAGCAGGGTCGTGGCCCAGCCCCGCCCGCCGGGATCATGTCGCAGCCAGATCAGCGTCACCCCGGGAAGCCCGAGATACAGCACGCCGAATGCGATATCGAGGCTGCGGTCGGACCATCGCGCCTGTCTTGCAGCCAGGGCCGCGGCCAGGGCCGTCACCGGCAGGGCGACGCAGGCGGTCCGGATCTCGCCGTGATAGGCCAGGAACACCGGGCCCAGCACCGCGACGGTCACCAGGCCCGCGGTGCGCGCCGGCGCCTCCGGCGTGCTCATCAGGCCCCATTCGATGGCCAGCAGGGTCGAGGCGATGGCGATCAGTACGAGGAAGGGCCAGCCGCTCACCCACAGCACGAGGAAGGTGGCCGGGCCGAGAATGGCTGCTGAGATCACACGAAGCCGGAGATTCCCCCAGTCGAAACGCTTAACCGGGGGCGAGGACGTCATCCGCGTCGACCCCCCCGTATCTGCGCTCGCGGCTCATATACTCCTGCACCGCGGCGCGCAGCGCGTCAGGGCCATAGTCCGGCCAGAGAATGTCCTGGAACACGAACTCGGCGTAGGCGGCCTCCCAGAGGAGGAAATTCGACAGGCGCTGCTCTCCGGACGTGCGGACGATCAGGTCCGGGGGCGGTCCGGCGGCGGTGGACAGATAGCGGCCGAACTCCGCCTCCAGATGACCGCCGGGGCCGATCCGGCCGGCGGCGACATCGGCGGCGAAGCGAACCGCCGCGTCGGTGATGTCGGCGCGGCCGCCATAGTTGAAGGCCACCTGGAGGTTGAACCGGTCATTGCGGGCGGTGCGGGCTTCCGCGTCGTCGATGATGGCGAGAATATCGGCGGGCAATCCGTCCCGCCGACCGATGATCCGGACGCGCACGCCCTCCCGCTCGAGACGGGCGAGGTCGGACTTCACATAGGCCTTGAGCAAGCCCATCAGCTCCGACACCTCGCTGGCGGGCCGGCGCCAGTTCTCCGTGGAGAAGCCGAACACGGTCAGCCACTCGATCCCCAGCTGGGGCGCCGCCTCCACCGTCCGCTTCAGCGCATTGACGCCGGCCTGGTGGCCCACCGAGCGGGGCATTCCGCGACGCTTCGCCCAGCGGCCATTACCGTCCATGATGATCGCCACGTGCCGGGCGCTCATCATCGCAGCAACATCCTTGGCCGGCTTCGGCGACATCTTCAGGCTCCTGTTTCCGCCCTGCGGTTTCGTTCGCAGCCGGTCCCTAGACCTGCATGATCTCTTGTTCCTTGGTTTTCAAGGCCTCGTCGATTCGCTTGATGGCGCCGTCGGTGAAGCCCTGGACCTCGGTCTCGAAGCGCTTGTGATCGTCCTTCGAGATGTCCCCGTCCTTCTCGGCCTTCTTCAGTTCCTCCATCGCCTCCCGCCGGACATTGCGCACGGCGATCCGCTGCTGCTCGGCATATTTGCCGGCCAGCTTGACCAGATCCTTGCGCCGCTCCTCGGTGAGGGCCGGGATCGGCACCCGCAGGGTCTGACCGTCGACGACCGGGTTCAGGCCGATGCCGGCGCTGCGGATCGCCTTGTCCACCGGGCCGACCATGGCCTTGTCCCAGACACTGACGGTGATCATCCGCGGCTCGGGGACGTTGATGGCGGCGACGCTGTTCAGCTGCACCGTGGAGCCATAGGCCTCGACCATCACCGGATCGAGGAGCGACGCCGACGCCCGCCCGGTGCGCAGTCCGCCGAACTCCTCCTTGAGGGCGCCCACGGCCTTGTCCATCCGGTCGCGATAGCGTGCGAGGTCTGGCTTGGTGTTGCTCATGATCCTGTCGTCCCTGATGTCACATACGGGCGCGACGGCCCCTGCCGCCCGGCCCGCGCCTGAAGAATTGGTCCGCAGCGTCGGCGAACACCCCGGCGGCGCGTCCCGCTGGCGGGGCTAGCACGCCTCAATCCTGGGCGTCCACAGACTCAGTGATCACTGTATGCACGCCCCGGCCGGAAATGACATCGCGCAACGCGCCCGGCGTGCGGATCGAGAACACGACGATGGGGATCGCATTCTCCCGCATCAGGCTGATCGCCGAGGCGTCCATCACCCGCAGGTCCTTGGCCAGGACATCGAGATAGGTCAGGGCGTCATAGCGGATGGCGTCGGGATCGCGCTTCGGGTCGGCGGTATAGACGCCATCGACGCTGGTTCCCTTCAACAGGGCGTCGCAGCCCATCTCCGCGGCGCGGAGGGCGGCGGCGGTGTCGGTGGTGAAGAACGGATTGCCCGTACCGGCGGCGAAGATCACCACCCGCCCCTTCTCCAGATGCCGCTGGGCCCGGCGCCGGATATAGGGCTCGCACACGGTCTGCATGGGAATGGCGGACTGGACGCGGGTGTCCACGTTCAGCCGCTCCAGGGCGTTCTGCATGGCCAGCGCATTCATCACCGTGGCCAGCATGCCCATGTAGTCGGCGCTGGCGCGCTCCATGCCCTTGGCCGCCGTGGACAGGCCGCGGAAGATGTTGCCCCCGCCGATCACGAGGCACAGCTCCACGCCCAGGCCGGCGATCTCGGCCACGGAGCGGGCCACGGCGTCCACGGTCTGCATGTCGATGCCGTAGGGCGTGTCCCCCATCAGCACCTCCCCCGACACCTTCAGCAGGACGCGCCGGTAGAGGGGCGCGCCGCCGGCCGGGGCGGGGGGGCTGGAGGTGGCGGTCTCACTCATGGGAACTCTATCCGGCTGCTCGTAGAATCGTCGGTCGCATCATAGACCCCGCGGCGCTGAAGGCGACGATCAATCGTGCCCCCCCAGACAGGAAAACGGCCAGACAGGAAAACGGCGCCGTCCCTGTCTGGAACGGCGCCGCTGTCACATCGCCAATCTGCGGCGGGCGCACGCGCTTGGCGCGCCGCCGCTGGCCGGTCAGGCCTGGCCGGTGAGGGCCGCGACCTCGCCGGCGAAGTCGTCCACCTTCTTCTCGACGCCCTCGCCCAGCGCCAGACGCTTGAAGCCGACGATGCGGATCGGCGCGCCCAGGGCCTTGGCCTGCTCGGCGATCAGCTGTTCCACGGTCTGGTCCGGGTTCATGACAAAGGCCTGCTTCAGCAGCACGACCTCCTCGTAGAACTTGCGGATCCGGCCTTCGATCATCTTTTCGACCACGTTGGCCGGCTTGCCGGACTCCGCCGCTTGCTCGGCGAAGATGGCCCGTTCCCGCTCCACGGCGGCCGGGTCGACCTCCTCGACGGTCAGGGCCAGGGGCGCGGTGGCGGCCACATGCATGCCGATCTTGCGGCCAAGCTCGTTCAGCTTGTCCGTGTCGGCCGACGACTCCAGCGCCACCAGCACGCCCATCCGGCCGAGATCCGGCGCAATGGCGTTGTGCACATAGGCGGCGACCACGCCTTCCGTCACGGCGAACCGGGCAGAGCGGCGCAGGACCATGTTCTCGCCGATGGTGGCGATCAGGCCGGTGATCACATCGGACACGACCTCCCCGGCCGGCGTGGTCGCGGTCTTCACCGCCTCCACATCGTCCGCGGCCGACAGGGCGGCCTGGGCGGCGCCGCGGGCGGCGGCCTGGAACAGGTCATTGCGCGCCACGAAGTCCGTTTCGGCGTTCAGCTCCACTAGGGCGCCGACCTGGGCCTTGCCGTCCCGGCTCTGGGCCACGGCCACCAACCCTTCGGCGGCGACGCGGTCGGCCTTCTTGGCGGCCTTGGACAGCCCCTTGGCGCGCAGCCAGTCCAGCGCGGCGTCCATGTCGCCGGCGTTCTCCGACAGGGCCTTCTTGCAGTCCATCATGCCGACGCCGGATTTCTCCCGCAGTTCTTTCACAAGGGCAGCCGTGATCTCGGCCATGGCGACAACCTCCGATTGATTTTCAGACAGATGCGTCCCCGCCACGGGGCGAGGACGCGATAGCTTCAGGTCGACAGGTCGGGCGGAAAGCCCGCCCCGTCAGAGTCCGTGCGGACCGGGACCGGATCAGCCCTCGGCCGAACCCTCGACCGGCGCGCCGGTCATGGCGGCTTCCAGCTCCGGCTCGGCCGGAACCGCCGGTTCGGCGGCGACGGTGGCCAGCACCGGCTCCACCGGCGCGATGGCGGCGCCGAGATCCACGCCCAGGGACGCCTGACCGGCGGCCAGACCGTCCAGCACGCTGTCGGCGATCAGGTCGCAGTACAGCTGCAGGGCGCGGGCGGCGTCGTCATTGCCCGGGATCGGATAGGCGACGCCTTCCGGATCGCAGTTGGTGTCGAGGATGGCCACCACCGGGATATTCAGCTTGCGGGCTTCCTGGATGGCGATGGCTTCCTTGTTCGTATCGATCACGAACATCAGGTCCGGAATGCCGCCCATGTCCTTGATGCCGCCCAGGGACAGCTCCAGCTTTTCCCGCTCGCGGGTCAGCTGCAGCAGCTCCTTCTTGGTGCGGCCCTGACCACCCTCGTTGTCGAGCAGGCCTTCCAGCTCGCGCAGGCGGGCGATCGACAGGGAGATGGTGCGCCAGTTGGTGAGCGTGCCGCCCAGCCAGCGGTGATTGACATAGTATTGCGCGCAGCGCTTGGCGGCGATCGCCACGGGATCCGACGCCTGACGCTTGGTGCCGACGAACAGCACCCGGCCGCCGCCGGCCGCGACTTCGCGGACCTTCAGCAGCGCCTGGTGCAGCAGCGGCATGGTCTGCGACAGGTCGATGATATGGATGTTCGCGCGACTGCCGAAGATGTAGCGGTCCATCTTCGGGTTCCACCGGTGCGTCTGGTGGCCGAAGTGGGCGCCGGCTTCGAGCAGTTGGCGCATGGAGAGTTCGGGAAGTGCCATGGTCGTTTAAGTCCTTCTTCCGGTTGACCTCCGCAGACAAATCGCCGTGATCCGGCGCCGGAACGGAAGGTCGACGGGCGAAAGCCCGTGACCCGCCGAACGTCTGCGTGTGGGATGGCGCGGTTCCTAGGCTGAAAACCGCGATAAATCAAGCCGGATTAGCGGAGGCCGACCAGGACGGGTTCCGCACCGCCTCGGCCCGGCGCGGTCTTCACACAGGCTGCGGCGTCCCTGACCGCACCGCGCGCGCATGAACCGCCGCCGCGCGCCGGATCCGGGGCATGGTCGGCGCGCGGCCGGGGCGCGGCCGGGGCGCCCCCCTGGCGGGGCGGGGGTGCGACCGGAGCGCGACGCCGTGCGCACACGGCCGTCCCGGTTCCCGCGCCTCGCGGGCTCCGTTTCGGGGAGCCCGCCTTGGGGACACCGTCCGGGGACTCCGCCTCGGGGGCCCCGTCCCGGGCCCCACGCCGCCTCGACGACGCGTCCGTGTCCGCGTCTCGGGGGCCCAGTCACGGGCCCTACGCCTTCCAGACGACGCCTCCGGGAACACGCCTCAGGCTCAGCGCCCCCGAGACCCCATCTCGGCGATCAAGCCTCGGCCCAAGTCGCCCGCAGAGTCGAATGCCGATGGCCGCACGGCACGTTTGCCGGTCGCCAGAGCCAGGCCGCTCGCCAGAGCAAAGCCTGGATACCAGAGCAAGGTTGGTGGCTGGTCTCAGACGCCCTCGCGGAAGACCACGCCCTGCGCCGACTTCAACGCCCCTCGCAAGCCGGTGTCCAGCGCGTACCGGGCCGGCAGTTGGACCTCCACGTCCCGTCCCTGCCCCAGGGTCGCAAAGCGCCACACCGGCCACTCGGGCCAGGCCGGCCGCCGGTCTCAGACGCCCTCGCGGAAGACCACGCCCTGCGCCAACTTCAAAGCCCCTCGCAAGCCGGTGTCCAGCGCGTACCGGGCCGGCAGTTGGACCTCCACGTCCCGTCCCTGCCCCAGGGCCGCAAAGCGCCAGGCCGATAGCCGGTCTCAGACGTCCTCGAGGAAGACCACGCCCTGCGCCGACTTCAGCGCCCCTCGCAACCCCGCGTCCAGGGCGTACCGGCCCGGCAGCTTGACCTCCACTTCCCGTCCCTGCCCCAGGGCCGCGACCAGCACCATCTCGCCCCCCTGATCGGACCGCCCCGCTTCCAGGCGCCGGCGCACGGCGCCCAGGACGGCCGGGTCCGGCGCCACATGGATCCGCAGCCCGGACAAGGACGCCTGAACCACCTTGTCCATCAATTCCGCTTCGTCTCCCATGAAACGGATTTCCCCCTCCCGGGATCGGGCGCGCACCTTGATCATCACTGCGCGCCCCGGCTCGAGCAGGTCGCGATAGGTCCGCAGGGCCTCGGGCATGAACATCACCTCGAACTCCCCGGTGGGGTCCGACAGGGTGACATAGGCGAACTTCTCTCCCGACTGGGACGGACGCTCCTGCTTGCGGCGAATGACGCCGGCCATGCGGAACGCGCTATCTCCGGCTTCGGCCCGTTCCTGGGCTTCGGCCATCAGCACCACCCGCTTGCGGCGCATCACCTCGGCCATGTCCTCCAGCGGGTGGCCCGTGAGATAGAAGCCCACGGCCGACAACTCCTCGTCCAGTTGCTCCGGCCCCGTCCAGGGATCCATGTCCGGCAGGCGCGGACGGGCGACGGACGCGTCGGCGAAGAGGCTTTCCTGGGCCGCCGCGCGATCGGCGCTGATGCTCTGGGCGTGGGCGATCAACCGGTCGGCGGACGCCAGGATCTGCGCGCGATTGGGGTGGAGGCGGTCGAAGGCGCCGGCCCGGGCCAGGTTTTCCAGCGCCCGCTTGTTCACCAGCCGCGGATCGATCCGCTCCACGAAGTCGAACAGGTCGACGAAGGGCCCGCCGTTGCGCCGGACCTCCTCCACGTGCCGCATGGCCTCGAAACCGACGTTCCGCACCGCGCCCATGGCGTAGAGCACGGCGCCGTCCTCCACTTCGAAATCCGCGCCCGAGCGGTTGACGTCCGGCGGCAGGATCTTCACCCCGAAGCGCTTGGCGTCCTGGTAGAAGACGGCCAGCTTGTCGGTGTTGGACAGGTCGAGGCTCATGGAGGCGGCGAAGAACTCCACCGGGCGGTTCGCCTTCAGCCAGCCGGTCTGATAGGCGATCATCGCATAGGCGGCGGCGTGGCTCTTGTTGAAGCCGTAGCCGGCGAACTTGGCCACCAGCTCGAAGATGAAGTCGGCCTGGGCGGGGTCCACCCCCTTCTCCGAGGCGCCGGCGACGAACCGGGCCTTCTGGAAGTCCATCTCCTCCTTCTTCTTCTTGCCCATGGCGCGACGCAGCAGATCGGCCTCGCCCAGGGAATAGCCCGACAGGACCTGGGCGATCTGCATCACCTGTTCCTGATAGATGATGACCCCATAGGTCTCGCTGAGGATCGGCTCGAGGGACGGATGCAGCATGTCCAGCGCCGCGCGGCCGAACTTGCGGTCCACATAGGTGTCGATATTGTCCATGGGCCCGGGACGGTAGAGGGAGATCAGGGCGGTGATCTCCTCCAGGGTCGAGCAGCGCATCTTGCGCAGGGTGTCCCGCATGCCCTGGCTTTCCAGCTGGAACACCCCGATGGTCTGTCCCGACGCCAGCAGGGCGTAGGTGGGTGCGTCGTCCAGCGGCAGGGAATCCAGGTCCACCGCCGCGCCGCGCTTCAGGAGGTGCTTGTGCGCCCGGTCCAGCACGGTCAGGGTCTTCAGGCCGAGGAAGTCGAACTTCACCAGCCCGGCGCTCTCCACCCACTTCATGTTGTACTGGGTCGCCGGAAGCTCCGACCGGGGGTCCTGGTAGAGAGGCGTCAGCTCCGTCAGCGGACGGTCGCCGATCACCACGCCGGCGGCGTGGGTGGACGCATTGCGGAACAGCCCCTCCAGATGCAGCGCCGTCTCGAGCAGGCGGGCCACGCTGTCATCGTCCCGCCGCGCCTCCTTCAGGCGGGGTTCGATCTCGATCGCCTGGGCCAGGGTCACCGGGTTGGCCGGATTGCTGGGCACCATCTTGGCCAAGCGATCGACCATGCCCAGGGGCAGCTGCATCACCCGTCCCACGTCCCGCAGCACCGCCCGGGCCTGAAGCGTGCCGAAGGTGATGATCTGCGCCACCCGGTCCACCCCGTAGCGCTGCTGCACATAGGAGATCACCTCCTCCCGCCGCTCCTGGCAGAAGTCGATGTCGAAGTCCGGCATCGACACCCGCTCCGGATTCAGGAACCGCTCGAACAGCAGACCAAACCGCAGGGGGTCGAGATTGGTGATGGTCAAGGCCCAGGCCACGAGGGAGCCGGCGCCCGATCCCCGCCCCGGCCCCACGGGAATGCCATGCGCCTTGGCCCACTTGATGAAGTCGGCGACGATCAGGAAGTAACCCGGGAAGCCCATCTTGATGATCACGGACAGCTCCCGCTCAAGCCGGGCCTCGTAGTCCTCCAGCGGCGCCGCCAGCGCCTGTCCGGCGAGGCGCATGCGCAGACCCTCCCGCGCCTGGTGGGCCAGTTCCTCATCCTCCGACCGTCCGCCCACGGTGGGAAAGCTGGGCAGGATCGGATCGCGCTTGGAGACCAGGAAGGCGCAGCGTCGCGCGATCTCCAGGGTGTTGTCGCAGGCCTCCGGCAGGTCGGCGAAGGCGGCGCGCATCTCCGCCGCCGTGCGGAACCGGTGATCCGCCGTCAACCGCCGTCGCTCGTCCTGCCCGAGGAAGGCGCCGTCGGCGATGCAGAGCAGGGCGTCGTGCGGGCTGTGCATCGCCGCGGTGGAGAAATAGACGTCGTTGGTCGCCACCAGCGGCGCGTCATGCTGATAGGCGTAGGCCACGAGCCCCGGCTCCGCCGCGATCTCGTCGGGCAGGCCGTGGCGCTGGAGCTCCACATAGAACCGGTCGCCGAACACGGACTGCATGCGGGTGAGCGCGGCCTCCGCCTCCCCCTCCCGCCCGGCGACGAACAGGGGATTGATCGGCCCGTCCGGTCCGCCCGACAACAGGATCAGACCCTCGTTCCGGGCGGCGATGTCCGCCCAGTCCACCGCCGGCTCGGCCTCCAGGGAGGATGCTGTGTAGGCCCGCGAGGACAGGGCCATGAGGTTCAGCCATCCGGTCTCGGACTTGGCGATCAGCACCACGGTCGGCGCCCGGGACCAGCGTTCGGTCCCGCCTTCTCCGATCCCGGTGACCGGCAGCGCGCAGCCGATCAGCGGCTGCACGCCCTTGTCCTTCAGGCTCTGGGAAATCTCGAGCGCGCCGAACAGGTTCGCCCGGTCCGCCAGACCCAGGGCCGGCATGCCGGCCGCCGCGGCCAGGCCGCCCAGATCGCCGGGCTTGATCGCCCCCTCCAGCAGGGAATAGGCCGACCGGACCCTCAGATGCACAAAGCCCTGATCGCTGCCCGACATGCCCGAACTCCCTCCCTGCCCGACGCCCCATCCGGCGTCGAATCGTCAGCCCAACATGCGCGCGACTTCGACCATCATCCAGACAAAGCTGGCGACGGACGCCAGGGCCAGGGTCTCCCGCGTGAACTGCAGCATGTCCGATCTCCTTCGATTGGCGTGTTCCGTCTTTGTTCCTATTCCCGTTTTGTTCTCATGGCAAGTCCCTTTTTGGCGACTGGATCCCGACGGCCGTGAATGAATCCTGCAAAAGTGGGAGTCCGGACACCGTGAAACGGCGTCTCAATCTCAGCGCAAGGGGGACGCCGTCCTGCCGTGCGCGATCAGATACGCGACAAATTCATCCGCAGCTGGCGTGGACCAGAGGGTCCGCGTTTCATGCGCCAGCAGGTCCGCCTTGGCCGCCTCGGTGAGTTTGCCGTTCTGGAAGCGGAGGTCTCTTGCCGTCACCATGGCCGCCCCGAACGACCGCGCCAGGATGGCGCCGCTCGGGTCGACGAGGAGGTTGCATGGCAGGTTCGGTTCGCCGGCGCCCTTTCGAGCCAGCCTTGCGAACAGAGTGTCGCCCCCGTCGGCCTCGACCCACACCTCCAGGCCTTCAGGGCGGAAGCGAGACAGGATGCGAGACGCCCCATGCACATCAAGCTTGGCCTGACTGGCCGTGAGCACTGCGACGGCGCGGAAGCCTTTCGAGCGCCAACGGCGGTGAACCTGCGCAATGTCTCGCAACTCCAGAAGGCACGGCGCGCACCATTCCGCCCAGAGCGAGACAAGCGAAACGTGTCCGATCAGCTCGTCGCAGCTGTGGGGACCGTCCTTCGACAGCAGCCTTTTACGCGGGAACGTCAGTCCGGCGGGCGGGTGTTCAAATCCCTGCGCGATCCGATTGAACGCCATCGCACCGTCCGGAAAAGCCGAGGCTCCAGCGCCCAGCCGGCTGTCAGACGCCGCCGGCTCGGGCGAAAGGACCAGCGCGGCGCCACCCGCCACAAAGGCGCGTCGATCCATGGATGGATCCAATATCGTTTATTTTCCCGTAGTTATTTACCCGCTTTGCGCGAAGTTGTCATCGACAAATCGTCACGCCGGAGGCACTCTACGAGGCTTGGCAGGCGTCCATGGTCCTGCCCCAAAGGACGGGGCGGGCCATTGTTGCTCGGTCGACCGTGGCTCCAGAACCCCGAAAGGCGCGACATGACCGGCGCAGAACCTCCAGCCATTCGAGCGCCACAGCCGGACATCGTCGCCCCGACGCGATCCAGGGTCGATCAGACGAGCGTGGTCAACATTGCAAATGCGGACTGGAGCCTGCGGCTGAGGGCGCAGAGCCGGTCTGAAACGGCGATCGTCCGATATCAGATCTTTTTCAAGCTCGCCGTTTCCGGTCGCCCCCAGATGACGCCGGTGTCACGCCCCCCGAACAGCGAGGGACCAGCCGCCGCGGCGGCGCCCGTCGCGTCCTACGCCTGCACCTGGACCTATGCCGCCTATGTCGAAAGGGACGTGTGTTTCACGTCGATCTCCGGTCTGGTCGGATGTACGGAAGCCAGCGTCACGCCGATCTCCTGGTCTGGCTCCGGCGCACAGGTCATGGAGCTCGTCGCCGATCCGGGCGATGACACATGCGACCTCGAAAATCGAGGGCTGAAACAGGCGACGGACGCGGCGACAGCCCAACTGAAGGCGAAGGCGCAGGAGGTCTACCAGAAGACCTTCGATGAAACGCTCAGGCAGACGTTCCGAGCCAGCGGCGTATCCGTGGTCGTCCGCCGGCATTGAACCCGCAGAGCGTCCTGCGAGTCCGAACGCGGCAGGTTGTCGGACCGCCGCAGCAACCCTGAGGGAAGCCTGACCGGACCCCGGAGCCCTCCGGTCAAAGGTCGATGGGCTGGAACGGGGCGAAGAGGTCCGCGGATTCCGGCACTTCGCTGAGGGGCGCGTAGTCGCACACGGCGGCGTAGCGGTCCCACATCTGATGGATCTCCGGGGTCTGGTGGGCGATGGCGAGGGCGCCGTCACGCCACTCGAACACCTCGACGATCACGCCGGACCTGGACCGCATCGCAAGGCAGGGCCGGTCCGTGGCCAGACCCAGACGTCGCAGGATCGCCACATGCTCCCGCGTGAGCGCCAGCAGGGCCTCGTCCTGTCCCGGCTTCGGCCGATAGGCCACGATCACCATGTCGCCCATGACGCACCTCCAGGGTCAGGCTAGGCCGGGGAGCGTGCGGCTGTCGAGACGCCGGCGCGGACCAAATGCCCCGTTCCGGGCCATGGATCAGGGGGCGCGTTCGACCAGTCCCCCGCCCTGCACCGCGAACACCCGGTCCATGTGGCCGGCCAGCTCCAGATTGTGCGTGGCCACCAGAGCGGTGACTCCCTCGTTGCGCACCTGGGCCTTCAGGGCCTCGAACACCGCGGTGGAGGTCACCGGATCGAGATTGCCTGTGGGCTCGTCCGCCAGGATCAGGCCGGGCCGGTTGGCCAGCGCCCGGGCGATGGCCACCCGCTGCTGTTCGCCGCCGGACAGCTGGGCGGGCTGGTGGCGCAGCCGGTCCCGCAGGCCCATCCGCTCCAGCAGGGTTCGGGCCCGGTCCCGCGCCGCACTGGCGGGGCGGCCGGCGATCATGGCCGGCATGGCCACGTTGTCGAGGGCGGAGAATTCCGGCAGCAGGTGGTGGAACTGATAGACAAAGCCGATCCGGTGCAGGCGCAGGGCCGTGCGCCCGGCCTCGTTCAGGCCGCTGCAGTCCACCCCGTCGATCCGCACCTCCCCGGAGGTGGGACGCTCGAGCAATCCCGCCGCATGCAGCAAAGAGGACTTGCCCGAGCCGGACGGACCAATCAGGCCGACAATCTCCCCCGGCCACAGGTCGAGGTCGACGCCCTTCAGCACCTCCAGGGTCTGGCCGTCGCCCACCGGATAGGTGCGGGTGACGGCGCGCAGGGACAGGATGGGGGATGCGCTACTCATACCGCAGCGCCTCCACCGGATCGAGGCGCGAGGCCTGCCAGGCCGGCAGGATGGCGGCCACCAGGCTCATCAGGATCGACCAGGCCAGGACCAGCACCACCTCCCCCGGCTCCACCCGGGCGGGCAGGCGGGGCAGGAAATAGGCCTCCGGCGCGAAGACGCTGACGCCGGTCACGTGCTCGACGAAGCTCTGGATGGGGTCGATATAGATGCAGAAAAGGGCGCCGAAGGTCAGGCCGCAGGCGGCGCCCGACAGGCCGATGGCGGCGCCGACCATGACGAACACCCGCATCACCGCGGCCGGGCTGGCGCCGATGGTGCGCAGGATGGCGATGTCCCGCCCCTTGTTCTTCACCAGCATGATCAGGCCGGAGATGATATTCAGCATGGCGATGGCCACCACGATCATCAGGATGATGCGCATGGCCACCCGCTCCACCTGCAGGGCGTTGAAGAAGGCGTGGTTCTCGTCCCGCCAGTCGGTGATCACCGCGCCGGGTCCGGCGGCGGCCTGGATGGCCGGTCGCAGGGCGTCGATATGGTCGGCGTCATCGAGATTGACCTCGATCAGGTCCACCGAGTCCCCCCGCCCGAACAGCAGCTGCGCCTGCTCCAGCGGCATGTAGATATAGGCGGCGTCATATTGGGTCAGGCCGACGGTGAAGACCCCGCCCACGGTGTAGGACTTGCGCCGCGGGGTCGAGCCGAAGGCCGTCGCGGCGCCATTGGGGGAGATGACGCTGATGCTGTCCCCGGCGCGGACGCCCAGGCGGTCGGCCATGCCGGACCCGGCCAGCACCATGTCGCCGCCGTATTCCCCCTGGCCAAACCCGTTGAGAGAGCCTGACCGGACGTTCCGAGCGATGATCGGCGTGCCGCGCAGGTCCTCGGGCCGCAGGCCGCGGACGATGGCCCCGGTCACCTGCCCCGGACCCACCACAAGCGCCTGGGCCTGGACGACGGGCACAACCTGCACCACGCCGGGCACGGCGCGGATGCGGCTGATCAGGGCGTCCCGGGTCTCGGCCCCCGTGGCCGGGCCCTGGACGTAGATGTGGCCGTTGAAGCCCACCATCCGCGCCACGATCTCGGACCGGAACCCGTTCATCACCGACATGATGATGATCAGGGCCGCCACCGCCAGGGTGACGGCGGTGAAGCTGATCCAGGCGATAAGGGCGATCCCGCCGTTCTTGCGACGCGCCTTCAGGTAGCGGAAGGCGAGCGCCCGCTCCCACGGGCCGAACGGCGCGCCGGTCGGCAGAGGTCCGGGGCCGGCCGCCTCGCTCATCCGCCGATGATCTCCAGGGCCCGGGCCAGGGGCACGGTCTGCCGCTCGCCGGTGGCGCGGCGCTTCAGCTCCACCACCCCGTCGGCGACACCCTTGGGGCCGACCACCAGCTGCCAGGGCAGACCGATCAGGTCCATGGTGGCGAACTTGCCCCCGGCCCGCTCGGCGGTGTCGTCCAGCAGGGGCTCGCGGCCCGCCTTGGTCAGGGCGGCATAGGCCTCGGCGCAGACCGCATCCACCGCCGTGTCGCCGGGACGCATGTTGATGATGCCGACGCCGAAGGGCGCGACGCTGTCGGGCCAGATGATCCCGTTCTCGTCATGGCTGGCCTCGATGATGGCCCCCAGCAGGCGGGAGACGCCGACGCCGTAGCTGCCCATCTGGATCGGCCGGTCGACCCCGTCGGATCCGGTGGCGTTGGCCTTCATGGCCTTGGAGTACTTCTCGCCGAAATAGAAGATGTGGCCGACCTCGATGCCGCGGGCGGACAGGCGCTTGTCCTCCGGCGCCTCGGCCTCGAAGCGGGCCGGATCGTGCATCTCCTCGGTGGCGGCATAGAGGTTGGTGCGCTGGTCCACCAGGGGCTGAAGGTCCCCATCCCAGTCCAGGTCGAAGCCCGGCGCAGGCATGTCGACGAGGTCCTTGTGGCAGAAGACGGCGCTTTCCCCGGTCTCGGCCAGGATGATGAATTCGTGGCTGAGATCGCCGCCGATGGGGCCGGTGTCGGCGCGCATGGGCACGGCCTTCAGCCCCATCCGGTCGAACAGGTTCAGATAGGCTACGAACATCTTGTTGTAGCTGCGCCGGGCGCCGGCCTCGTCGATGTCGAAGCCATAGGCGTCCTTCATCAGGAACTCCCGCCCGCGCATGACGCCGAAGCGGGGTCGCTGCTCGTCCCGGAACTTCCACTGGATGTGGTAGAGGATCTTCGGCAGGTCCTTGTAGGACTTCACCGACGCGCGGACGATCTCGGTGATCATCTCCTCGTTGGTGGGGCCGTAGAGCATCTCCCGCTCGTGCCGGTCCTTGATGCGCAGCATCTCCTGGCCGTAGTCGTCATAGCGGCCGCTCTCGCGCCACAGGTCCGCCAGCTGCAGGGTGGGCATCAAAAGCTCCACCGCGCCTGCCCGGTCCATCTCCTCGCGGACGATCTGCTCGATCTTCTTCAGCACGCGGAAGCCCAGCGGCAGCCAGGCATAGATGCCGGCGGCCTCCTGCCGGATCATCCCCGCCCGCAGCATCAGCCGGTGCGAGACGATCTGCGCCTCCGAGGGATTTTCCTTCAGGACCGGCAGAAAGAAGCGCGACAGGCGCATGAGGCGAGTTCCGTGACTGGATGTGAGGTGACCGGCACTTAGCCCGCGGCGGCCGGGCTTGGCAACGGCGTCAGTGGGGAAGCTGGACCAGGTTGAAGCGGGCGATGATCCACACGACGGCGATGATCACCGCCGTCACCCAGCTGGTGGTGATCGCCTTCTTCTTCAGGTTCGGATTGACCGGCGCCCCCGGATCATGGCCGGCCCCGGGGGTCGTGCCCTCATCGTGATGACTGCGCACCCCCAGCGGCAGGATGGCGAACAGCACCATCCACCAGGTGATGAAGTAGAGGGACAGGGTCCAGGGCAGATCCATGGGTCAGTGCGCCGCGCCCTTGGGCGTCTCCATCAGCTCCACCAGCACGCCGCCCATGTTCCTGGGGTGGACGAAGATCACCGGCGTGCCGTGGGCGCCGATCCGCGGCTCCCCCGTGCCGAGAATGGTGGCGCCCTTGGCCCGCATGTCGTCCCGGGCGGCCATGATGTCCTCCACCTCGAAGCAGACATGGTGCTGGCCGCCCGCGGGGTTCTTGGCCAGGAAGCCGGTCAGGGGCGAGGCGTCTCCATAGGGCTCGATCAGCTCGATCTGGCTGTTGGGGAGGTTGACGAAGCAGACCCACACCCCCTGCTCCGGCATGGCCCACTTTTCAGTAATGGACGTTGCGCCCAGGACGTCGCGATAGAGCTTCACGGACTCGTCGATGGACGGGGTGGCCACGCCGATATGGTTGAGCTTGCCGATCATGGTCGCCTCCTCGGGCTCTTGCGCTGTCTGAAGCTATATAGTGGCGTCACACGCGGACGACGATGGTTTCCACCACGGGCCGGCGCTCCCATAGCCTCTGGGAGACCTTCTTCACCGTCCGGGAGACGCACATCTCCACCGCCGTGTCGTCCGCCCGTTCCGGCCGGTCCAGGCGGTTGATGGCCGCTTCGATGGCGTCGGCCAGGTCATCCAGGGCCTCTTCCAGCGGATGGTCGGCGTCCCCCGGCAGGCCGATGGAGCGGATCTCCAGCCCGTCGGCCAGGCGCCCCCGCTTGTCCATGACCACCGACACCACCAGGATGCCGTTGTGGGCGGCGTGCCGGCGCTCCCGCAGGGGCTCGCTGTTTTCCGGGGTGATCACCCCGCCGTCGACGAACAGGCGGCCGGACTTCACCTCACCGATGATCTCAGCGCGGCCGGGGGCCAGGCGGACCATGTCGCCGTTGCGCGGCGCGACCTGCTCGGGCACCTGCAGATCCCGGGCGAAGGCCTTGTGCTCCAGCAGGTGGCGGCGCTCCCCGTGGGTCGGAACCGCGATCCGCGGGCGGGCCCAGGCGTACATCTGCGCCAGTTCGTCCCGGCAGGGGTGGCCGGACACGTGGATTCCGGGATGGTCCCGGTCGGTGTAAAGGCGCACGCCGCGGTCGGCCAGGCGGTTCTGCAGGTTGCGGATGGCGATCTCGTTGCCGGGGATCACCCGGCTGGAGAAGACGCAGCAGTCCCCCGCCCCCAGGGTCACCTGGGGATGGTTGCCTTCCGCCACCCGCGACAGGGCCGCGCGGGGCTCCCCCTGGCTGCCGGTGCAGAGATAGAGGATCTTGTCCGACGGGAAATAGCCCGCCTCCTTCTCGGTGACGAAGGGCGCCACGTCGGACAGCAGGCCCACGGACTTGGCCGCCCCGGCCATCCGGTGCATGGAGCGCCCGAGCAGGCAGACCCGTCGGTCCGCCGCCTCCGCCGCGCGGATGACGCTGTCCATCCGCGCCACGTTGGAGGCGAAGCACCCCACGGCGACCTTGCCGGTCAACCCGCCGATCAGCCGGGTCAGGGCGTCGCGCACGTCGGCTTCCGACCCCGCCTCTCCCTCGACGAAGACATTGGTGCTGTCGCAGACCATGGCCAGGATGCCCTCGTCCCCCAGGCGCTGGATGGCGGCGCTGTCGGTCACCTCCCCCAGCAGCGGGTCGGGGTCGATCTTCCAGTCGCCGGTATGCAGGATCGTGCCCAGCGGCGTGCGGATCGCCACCCCGTTCGGCTCGGGGATGGAGTGGGTCAGGGTGATCAGTTCCAGATCGAAGGGGCCCAGCGTCAGCCGGCCGTTCAGGGGGATCTCGGTGATCACCGCCTGGTCCAGCACGCCGGCGTCGCGCAGCTTCTCGCGGATCAGATAGGCGGTGAAGGGCGTGGCGAACAGCGGGGCCTTCAACCGCGGCCAGAGCCACGGCAGGGCGCCGATATGGTCCTCGTGGGCGTGCGTCAGAACGATGCCCAGCAGGTTCTTGACGTTCTCCTCGAGGAAGGTCGGGTCGGGCATGATGATCTCGACGCCGGGGGTGGTCAGGTCGCCGAAGGTCACGCCCAGGTCCACCACGATCCACTTGCGGTCGTGGGGCGGGCCATAGCCATAGAGATTGAAGTTCATGCCGATCTCGTTGGAGCCGCCCAGGGGCAGGAACACGAGTTCGGCGTCGGAATTGCGGGTCATGCGGCGCCTTGCTGGTTGCGGCGCCAGACTTCCAGCATGCCGCGAATGGTGACATCGGGGTCGAAGATGTCGATCTTGTCGGTGGCCCCCTCGAACAGAGAGGCGACGCCGCCGGTGGCGACGACCGTCATCGCCGCGCCGTATTCGGCCCGGATCCGATCAATCATGCCTTCGATGAGGGCCATATAGCCCCAGAACACACCGGATTGCATGGCGGTCACCGTATCTCGACCGATCACGTTTCCGGGACGCTGGATCGCCACCCGCGGCAGCCGGGCTGCGGCCTGGTGCAGGGCCTGCATGGACAGGTTGATGCCCGGCGCGATCACGCCGCCCTCGAAGGCGCCGTCGGCGGCCACCACGTCGAAATTGGTGGCGGTGCCGCTGTCGACGATGATCAGCGCGCCGGGATAGGCCACGTGGGCGCCCACGGCGTTGACCAGTCGGTCCGCCCCCGCCTCCGACGGCTTGTCGATGCGGATCTCCACCCCCAGCCGGGCGTTCTCGCCGATCACCAGGGGCTCGGTGTTCAGATAGCGACGGGACAGGTTGCGCAGGTGGAAGATCGACTGGGGCACGACGCTGGAGATGATGCAGCCGTCCAGATCGGGCAGCCGCAGGTCCTTCATGGCCAGGAACTGGGACAGCCACACGCCGTACTCGTCGGCGGTGCGGGACGGGTCGGTGGCGGAACGCCACTGGGCGATCCAGTCGTCCCCGTCATGCACGGCGAAGACGGTGTTGGTGTTGCCCTGTTCGATGGCGAGCAGCATGGCCTATCTCCCTCCGAAAAAGACATCGCCGGCGGCGATGCGCCGCACCGCGCCGTCTGCGAGTCGCAAACGCAGCGACCCGTCGGGATCCAGTCCTTCGGCCACGCCCTCCACCGTCTCGTCCGCCAGGCGCGCGGCGCAGGGGCCGCCCAGCCCCATGGCGCGCTGGGTCCAGGCCTCGACAATGGCTTCGAAGCCCTGACGGTCCCATTGCTGCTGGCGATGGGCGAAGGCGGCGGCGAGGCGATCCAGCGCCTCCCGCGGCGGGGGCGGCGCGGTCACGTCGGCCCGCAGGTGGTCGGCGACGGCGGTGGCCGGCCGCTCCAGGTTTTCTGGCGCATGGGCCAGGTTGATCCCGACGCCCACGGCCAGCCACAGCCGGGACCCGCCCGGGATCCGGCCGGACTCGATCAGGATGCCGCAGACCTTCCGGTCGTCCAGCATCACGTCATTGGGCCATTTCAGGCGGATCAGGCTGTCGGGCAGATAGGCGCTGATGGCGTCGGCCACGGCCACGGCGGCCACGAACGAGGTGCGCGCCGCATCGCCCGGGCTGCGGTCGGTGCTGGTCAACAGGGTCGCCGCCAGATTGCCCTCCGCGGTGTCCCAGTTCCGGCCCCGGCGGCCGCGGCCCAGCGTCTGGCGACGGGCCGTGATCCAGCGCGGGCCGTAGTCTCCCGCCTCCGCCTGCCGGCGGGCTTCGGAATTGGTCGAGTCGACCGTCTCCAGGGCCAGAACCGGGATCGCCGGTCCGGCGTCGTCGCGGGGCGATCCGGTCACGCCAGTCCGAAGGCCTTGGCCGCCGCCAGGGCCAGGGGGTCCAGCACGGCCAGGGCGGGGATCACCAGCGGGAACGAGAAGGCCGCTGATCCGAGGGCCACCAGCCGCGCGTCCAGCGGCGGGGCGTCGGTGTCGCCCTCGGGCTCGTCGAACCACATGGTCTTGATGATCCGCAGGTAGTAGAAGGCCGCCGCCACGCTCATGACCAGTCCATAGATAGCCGCCGGCCCCATCCCATTGGTGGAGACCGCCGCCCTGAACACAAAGAACTTGGCCCAGAAGCCCGACAGGGGCGGAAGCCCCAGCACGCTCAGGGACAGGATGGTGATGGCGATGGCCAGGCCCGGACGGACCCGCACCAGGCCCGCCAGGGATGGCAGGGTCTCCATCGGCTTGCCGCCCCGGGACAGGGCCAGCAGGCAGGCGAAGAAGCCGGTCACGTCGATCACGTAGAGCACCATGAACATCAGCATGGCCTGCAGGCCCGCCTCGCTGCCCGAGGCCAGGCCCAGCAGGGCGTAGCCGATATTGGCGATGGAGGAATAGGCCAGCAGGCGCTTCAGGTTCTTCTGCACCAGCCCGCCCAGCGCGCCCACCGTGACCGAGATCAGGGCAATGGCCGTGACCACCTGGCTCCACTGGGGAATGTCGTGCGGAAAGGCCTGGGCCAGCACCCGGGCGAACAGCACCATGGCCGCCACCTTGGGCGCCGCGGACAGGAAGGCGGTGACAGGGGTCGGCGCGCCCTCATAGACGTCCGGCGTCCACATGTGGAAGGGCGCCGCGGACACCTTGAAGGCCAGGCCGCAGATCAGGAACACCAGGCCGAACACCACGCCCATGGAGGCGGGCCCGTGCACGGCGGCGGCGATGTCGAGGAACCGGGTCGATCCGGCGAAGCCGTAGATCAGCGACGCGCCATACAGCAGCAGGCCCGACGAAAGCGCGCCCAGGACGAAGTACTTGAGACCCGCCTCCGACGCCCGCGCATCGTCCCGCTGGAACGCGCACAGGACGTACAGGGCCAGGGACTGCAGCTCGATCCCGATATAGAGGCTGATCAGGTCGCCGGCGGAGACCATCATGCCCATGCCCAGCGCCGCCAGCAGGATCAGCACCGGATATTCGAACTTGGCGTTGCCGACCCGGGTCAGCCAGCGCTCCCCCAGCACCACGGCCACGGCGCTCGCGGCGTAGATGATGACCTTGGCGAACACCGACGCCCCGTCAGAGATGAAGGCGCCCTTGAACGCCGATCCCAGCGGGCCGGTGGCCGCCAGCACCGCCGCCGCCGCCAGGGCCAGCACCGCGCCCCCGGACACCAGGGCCATGCTCAGTCGCCCGGAAAAGGCGCCCACCACCAGCAGGCCAAGCGCCGCCGCCGCCAGAAGCAGCTCGGGTTGCGCGATCGTCAGGGCGCTGTCGAGACCCATCAAACTCTTCTCCCTCAGCCGCCGACCGCAGAGCGCCAGACGGTCACCAGGCTGGCGACCGACGCGTCGGTGAAGCTGAATACCAGATGCGGATAGACGCCGAGCGCGAGCGCGCTGACGATCAGGGGGGCGAAGATCGCCACCTCCCGTGTGTCGAGATCGAGGATGCCGGCGAGCTTGGGATTGGTGAGGGTCCCGTACATCACCCGCTTGTAGAGGGTCAGCGCATAGACCGCCGACAGGATCACGCCGGTGGCGGACACAAACGCCGTCCAGGTGCCCGCCGAACTTGCCGCCCCATAGACGCCGGTCATGGTCAGGATCTCGCCGACGAAGCCGCTGGTGCCCGGCAGGCCGACATTGCCCATGGTGAACAGGAGGAAGGTCGCCGCGTACCAGGGCATCTTGTCGGCCAGGCCGCCATAGAAGGCGATCTCCCGGGTGTGCATGCGGTCATAGATGACGCCCACGCACAGGAACAGCGCGCCGGAAATGACCCCGTGGCTCAGCATCTGGAACACCGCCCCCTGCACCCCCTGCAGGGTGCCGGAGAAGATGCCCATGGTGACGAAGCCCATGTGCGCCACGGACGAATAGGCGATCAGCTTCTTCATGTCGGTCTGCCGGAAGGCCACCAGCGAGGTGTAGACGATGGCGATGGCCGACAGGGCGAAGATCAGCGGAGTGAAATAGACCGCCGCCTGAGGGAACATGGGCAGCGAGAAGCGCAGGAAGCCATAGCCCCCCATCTTCAGCAGCACGCCGGCCAGGATCACCGATCCCGCCGTGGGCGCCTCCACGTGGGCGTCGGGCAGCCAGGTGTGCACCGGCCACATGGGCATCTTCACCGCGAACGAGGCGAAGAAGGCCAGGAAGAACACGATCTGCAGACCTGGCGCGAAGTGGAACTGCATCAGGGCCGGGATCGAGGTGGTGCCCGCGATCATGGTCATGGACAGGATCGCCGCCAGCATCAGCACCGAGCCCAGCAGGGTGTAGAGGAAGAACTTGTAGGCCGCGTAGACCCGGTTCTTGCCGCCCCAGACGCCGATGATCAGGAACATCGGGATCAGGCCGAACTCGAAGAACACGTAGAACAGGATCAGGTCCAGGGAGGTGAACACCCCGATCATCAGGGTCTCGAGGACCAGGAAGGCGATCAGATACTCCACCAGCCGGGTCTTGATGCTGGACCAGCTGGCCAGGATGCAGATCGGCATCAGGAAGGTGGTCAGGACCACGAACAGGACCGAGATCCCGTCCACCCCCATGGCGTAATGGATCACCGAGAACCAGGGCGTGTCCTCCGTGAACTGGAAGCCGGTGGCGCGGGCGTCGAAATTGGCCAGCATCAGAAGAGACAGGGCGAAGGTCGCAAGCGTGGTGGTCAGGGCCACCCACAGCGCGGCGCGGCCGGCGGCCGCCTCCCCCGTCTTTCCGGCCACGGCGCGGAGCAGCAGGATCGCCAGGACGCCGACGACGGGCGCGAAGGTGGTGAGGGTCAGGATATGGCTCAAGGTCGCCCCCTCAGCGCGCAAACG
>CAINOV010000073.1 GCA_903851655.1 uncultured Caulobacterales bacterium | reverse complement strand
CCCCGCCGGCAGCGCCAGGCGCGCGGCGACGGTCACGCCCCGGCTGAAATAGCCCTGAGGGTAGAGGACCACGCCGTTCCACTGCAGGTCCACCATGCCCGGCGTCATCACCACCCGGCCGTCCCGGGGATCGATGGGAGTCAGAAGGTCGAAGTTCACATCCACCGCCGCGGCGCCCGGCGGCGTCATCACATGGAAGGCGTAGGCCTCCACCGGATCACGGGTCCAGGTCAGGGGCTTGCCGTCCGCCCGGAAGGACAGGCCCGCCAGACCGCCCACGGGGCCCGTCGGCGCGTGGTTGCCCGGCAGCCACTTGGGCAGCAGAAGCACCAGGTCCCCCGCCCCGCGGACCGGGATCGACTCGGCCACGTGGAAGGCGTGATGATCAAGGTCGGTGGCGTCCACGGTCAGGGTGATCAGGCCCGGAAACGGCCGGTCCTGCGGCTCGCCCAGCGCCGGCAGGGTCGCCGACGTGACGGGCGCCGGCGGCGGCCGGGCCTCCGCCGGGGGCGGGGCCGGGACCGGCTTGGGCGCCGCAAGGGCGGTGGTCGGCGCCCACAGCAGACCCCCGGCGGCGAGCAGAAACGCCATCCCCGACACGCGTGGCCTGCGGCTGGAAATCACCCTGTCCCCTTTGCTCTGCGCCGACCGTGCGCGGGTCGACCGACCTCGTTGAAGGATCAAGGGCTTCGTCCCTCCTGTCCAGTGGACAGGCCCGCCGGGCGGGGACGGGCGTCGCCGGGACTTGTCCCCAGCCTCGGAATTATCTGTGAGCCGTTCGTCGGACGGGCGCTCCCCGCGTCGTCGAATGGAGTATGCAAGATGACATGTCCTCCCTCGCCCGCACCCTGCAACCGACCGACCCCATGGACCTGTCCGCGGCCCACACGCCCTGCAATCTCGAGGCGGAGCAGGCGCTGCTGGGCTGCATCCTGTACGACAACGCCGCCTATGAGCGGCTGATCGACAAGCTGGACGCGTCCCACTTCTACGAACCGTTCCACCAGCGGCTGTTCAGCGCCATGGAGGAATATATCCGCAAGGGCCAGCTGGCCGAGCCGATCGTCCTGCAGGAGCGCTTCCGCCGCGACCCGGCCTTCGAGGAGATGGGCGGGCTGCGCTATCTCGCCGACCTGATGGGCCGCGCGCCGCCGGCGGCCAACGCCGCGGACTACGCCCGGGTGATCTATGACCTGGCCATGCGCCGGGAGCTGATCCGCATCGGCGGGGACATCGCCGTCGCCGCGGCGGCGGATGTGGAGAACGACGCACGCGACCAGATCGAAAGCGCCGAGCAGCGGCTCTACGCCCTGGCCGAGAACGGCACGGCCTCCTCCGGCTTCCAGACCTTCGCCCACGCCCTGGAGGGAGCGGTGGAGATGGCGGCCGCGGCGTTTGGCCGGGACGGCAAGCTGGCGGGTCTGTCCACGGGCCTGATCGATCTCGACCAGAAGCTGGGCGGATTGCACAAGTCCGATCTGCTGATCGTCGCCGGCCGCCCGTCCATGGGCAAGACGGCGCTCGCCACCAACATCGCCTTCAACATCGCCCGCAACTATGCGTGGGAGCCGCAGCCCGACGGCTCGCGCAAGACCGTCAATGGCGGGGTGGTGGCCTTCTTCTCCCTGGAAATGTCCGCCGAGCAGCTGGCCATGCGCCTTCTGGCCGACGCGTCCGGCGTGTCCTCTGACCGGTTGCGCAAGGGGGAGATCGACAAGTCCGAGTTCGGCCGCGTCCGCGACGCCGCCCTCGAAATCCAGGAGGCGCCCCTCTATATCGACGCCACCGGCGGCATCTCCATCTCCAAGCTCACCGCCCGGGCGCGGCGGCTGAAGCGGCAGGTGGGGCTGGACGTGATCGTGGTGGACTACCTGCAGCTGGTCACCGCGTCGGAGGGCAAGCGCGGCGAGGGCCGGGTGCAGGAGGTCAGCGAGATCACCATGGGCCTGAAATCCCTGGCCAAGGAGCTGGCGGTGCCGGTCATCGCCCTGTCCCAGCTCTCCCGGCAGGTGGAGGCGCGGGACGACAAGCGGCCCCAGCTGTCCGACCTGCGGGAGTCCGGCTCCATCGAGCAGGACGCCGACGCCGTGATGTTCGTGTACCGGGAAAGCTACTACAAGGGCCGGGCGGAGCCCCGGGAAGGCACGCCCGAGCATCTGGCCTGGCAGGACGAGATGGACGTGCTGCGTAATGTGGCCGAGGTGATCATCGGCAAGCAGCGCCACGGCCCCATCGGCACGGTGAAGCTGAGCTTCGACGAGAACATCACCAAGTTCGGCAATCTGGCCCGGGACAGCCGCTACAACAGCTACAACACCGGCGCGGACGAATAACCGCCGGCGACGCGCCCCTTGCGCCCGCCGGCGGAATGGGGGCATTCAGCCGGACTGTGATCTCACCGACCGGACGCGCCCCATGACCTCCAGCCCCCCCACCTCCTCCGGGAGCGTGTACGACGCCCTCATCGTCGGCGGCGGCCACAACGGCCTGGTCTGCGCCTGGTATCTCGCGCGCCGGGGCCGCAAGGTGCTGGTGCTGGAGCGCCGGGGCGTGGTCGGCGGCGCCGCGGTGACCGAGGAGTTCCACCCGGGTTTCCGCAACTCCATGGCCGCCTACACGGTCAGCCTGCTGGCGCCGGACGTCATCCGCGACATGGAGCTGGCCCGCCACGGCCTGACCTGCGTGCTGCGCAAGGCGTCCAACTTCCTGCCCACGGAGGACGGGCGCTACCTGCTCACCGGCCGGGGCGCGGCGGCGGACCATGCGGAGATCGCCAAGTTCAGCGCCAGGGACGCCGACGCCTATGTCCGCTACGGCGAGCGGCTGGACCGGATCGTGCCGGCCCTGCGCGGCCTGCTGCACGCCACCCCGCCCAACCCCAAGGGCGGGCTGATGGACATCCTCAACGCCGCCCAGCTGGCCTTCGGTCTCAACAAGCTGGACATCGAGGGCCAGCGCGACCTGCTGGACCTGTTCGCCCGCAGCGCCGGGGAATGGCTGGACGAGTGGTTCGAGAGCGATCCGATCAAGGCGGTGCTGGGCTTCGACTCCATCGTCGGCAACTTCGCCAGTCCGTACACGCCGGGCTCCGCCTATGTGCTGCTGCACCACGTGTTCGGCGAGGTGAACGGCGTCCAGGGGGCCTGGGGTCACGCCATCGGCGGCATGGGCGCCATCACCCAGGCCATGGCCGGCGCCTGCCGCGAGGCCGGGGTCGAGATCCGCACCGACGCCGAGGTGGCCGAGGTGCTGGTGGAGAACGGCGCGGCGGTCGGCGTGCGGCTGGCGGACGGCGCAACCCATAGGGCGCACAAGGTCATCGCCAATGTCCACCCCAAGGTCCTGTACGAGCGGCTGATCGCGCCCGAGGCCCTGCCGGAGACCTTCCGCAACCGCATCGCCACCTACCGCTCCGGCTCCGGCACCTTCCGGATGAACGTGGCGCTGAGCGAGCTGCCCCGCTTCACCTGCCGGCCCGAGGCGGGGGATCACCTGACCGCGGGGATCATCATGGCCCCGTCGCTGGCCTATATGGACACGGCCTGGGACGACGCCCGCAAGCTGGGCTGGTCCAGGAAGCCCATTGTCGAGATGCTGATCCCTTCCACCCTGGACGACAGCCTGGCCCCACCCGGCCAGCATGTGGCGAGCCTGTTCTGCCAGCAGTTCAGCCCCACACTCCCCGGCGGCCGGTCCTGGGACGACCATCGGGACGAGGTGGCCGACCTCGTGATCGACACGGTCGACGCCTACGCGCCGGGCTTCAAGGCCTCCGTGCTGGGCCGGATCGCCTTCACCCCGCTGGATCTGGAGCGGCGCTTCGGCCTGATCGGCGGCGACATCTTCCACGGCAAGCTGAGCCTGGACCAGATGTTCTCCGCCCGGCCGATGCTGGGCCACGGCGCCTATCGCGGGCCGCTGAAGGGCCTCTACATGTGCGGCGCGGGGTCACACCCCGGCGGCGGCGTCACCGGCATCCCCGGCCGCAACGCCGCCCGGGAAGTGCTGCACGACCGGTAGCGGGGGTGCGCCCTTCGAGACGGGCCGTTGGCCCTCCTCAGGATGAAGCGCCCCGTCCGGACGGAGGTTCCCGCCTCAAGGGCGGGAATGACAGCTGCTTTTGATATCCAAATCCTTGTCATTCCCGGGCGAAGACCCGGGAACCTCGTTCAGGATCGATCGCCCTGCGTCCTTCGAGACGAGCCTTCGGCCCGCCTCAGGATGACGACGGTCTGTTGCTTACAACCTGCGTCATCGTGAGGAGCGCATGCAACGCGCGTCCCGAACCCCGCACAGCCCTCTCGCCCCCGCATCGCGTAACTGCTAAGGCCCCGCGGGTGATGAGCCCCGCCGACGACGCGTCCGAACCCCGCCTGACCATCGACCTCGACGCCGTCGCGGCGAACTTCCGTGCGATCGGCGCCCAGGGCCCCGCCGCGGAGGTGGCGCCGGTGGTGAAGGCCGACGCCTACGGGACCGGCGCGGCGCCGGTGGCCCGCAGGCTCTGGGCGGAGGGGGCGCGGAGCTTCTTCGTCGCCCGGGGATCGGAGGGGGCGGCCCTGCGCCAGTCCCTCGGCCCCGACCGGCCCGCGACGATCTACGTGCTGGACGGCTGCCCGAACGGGGCAGCGGCCCGGCTGGCGGCGCACGGCCTGGTCCCTGTGCTGAACGGCCTGGACCAGGTGGAGGCGTGGAGCGCCGCAGCGCCAAAAGGTGCGCGCGCGCCCTGCGCCCTGCACATCGACACGGGCCTCAACCGGCTGGGCCTGCGCCCGGAGGAAGCCGCAGCCCTGGCCGACGCGCCGGGCCGGCTGAACCGCCTCGATGTGGATCTGGTGCTCAGCCACCTGGCCTGCGGCGGCCAGCCGGACCACCCGATGAACGCCCTGCAGCGGGACCGCTTCGTCGCCGCCGCCGCCCGGTTTCCGGACGCCCGGCGCAGCCTGGCCAGCTCCGGCGGCGCGTTCCTGGGTCCCGACTACGCCTTCGACATGATCCGGGCGGGGATCAGCCTTTACGGCGGCGGCCCCTTTGACCGTCCCGATCCGCGGATCGTCCCCGTGGCCACCCTCGACGCCCCGATCATCCAGGTGCGCAGCCTGCGGCCGGGGGAGACGGTGGGCTATGGCGCGACCTTCACCGTGGATCATCCCCTGCGGATGGCGGTCATCGCGCTGGGCTATGCCGACGGCGCCTT
>CAINOV010000072.1 GCA_903851655.1 uncultured Caulobacterales bacterium | reverse complement strand
GTCAGGACGGCGGCGCAGGCCGGATTGGGACATCTCACGAGGACGTCCGTTCCCGCCATGAAGATCGACTTCGGCGCCCTGAGCGGCTGATGGCACGCGACACAGGTGAGCCGCAGGGTATTTTCAGGCTCGGCGATCAGCCGTTCGATCCGGGCGGACTTCGGCGGCATGCGGCGCACCTCCAGCACCTGGCCGCAGACCGCGTTCGGGCAGCGGATCTTGATCGTCTCCGACCCGCCGAAGCTGGCGAACGGCACCTTCAGGCCCTGGGAACAGGCCGTGCACTCGAGACGGATGAAGGGATTGTCAGGCTCGGGGGCGGCATCAGTCAGTCCGGTCGGCGCCCCGGCCTGGGGGTCGTCCGGCTTTCGCCGCTCGTGATCCAGCCAGTAGTCGATGATCGCCGTCCAGCCGCGGTAGGAATCCGTGGCCACGAACTCGCTCATGAACCTCAGCCGCCGGCTCAGGAACGGCGTCGCGGTCTGTGTCCACTCCGCAAGCTGAAGCGCCCGGTCGTTCGCATCGGCCATCTGGCGCTCCAGCGCGTCGAGGTTCAGGCGACTGTAGAGAGGGAAGGATCGGACGGCCCATTGGGTCGTGACCTTTCGGACGACCTCGGCATTGCGGACGACCAGCGCGCCGGCCCGGTCCGCGGTGATTTCCGCGTGCCGCGCCCAGGCCATCAGCGGTGTATCGATCGCGCTTTCCAGCACCCGGCTGGGATTGAGCAACTGCAGAACGCCCTGCCCCATTAGTGAGTGGTTCAGCTGCTTCTTGCCGCTGATGAACTGCAGCACGGTCTTCCACAGGGCATGGTGGGCGGCACAGTGGCCCATTTCCCGACCCAGCACGTAAAGCAGGTCGTCGTCCTTGAGATTGGTGAGCACCGATCCGACCGTGATGAAGGCGCTGGTATCGCTGCCGAGGGTCGACGACTCCCACATGGCATCGCCGGAGACATAGATTTCCGGCATGACCGCAAGGCCCATGATGCGCGCCGCCTGGACCCCCTTCTCGAAGATGTCCGGCAACTGGTCCATGCCCAGCCGGATGCCGTTGACGGTGGACTCGAACCACGGTCGCCCGATCCGGTCGGACAGGGCCTGGGCGGCGGCATTCAGCGGAGCGATGGACCGCAGCACCCCCATGGCCTGGGCGTCGAGGCTCCAGACATAGGCGTCGATCGGCAGGTGATAGTCGCGACCCAAGGGTCGCAGCCATCGGCAGACGGGACAGAACACCTCATCCGCGGCCAGCCGCCGGCCTTCGCCGCCACAGTGGGCGCAGTAGCCGAAGTGCGGCGCGCGCGCGGCGTCCGCCGACAGGGCGTAGCCGCACCGTACACAGAACCGCCCGCCGAGGCCGTTGACCTCGCCGCAAGCCCCGCACGCAATGCCGCTTTCCACCATCATGTCCGGCGCCTAGGCCCCCGGTCGGGTCGAGCCGGCCAGCCAGGACGGACGCCGCGGGCTCGGCAGCCTGTGCGGTGGGGGATGGAAAGCCATCCTGACAGTCAGCGGCATCTGCAAACCTCCCGTAGTCGACCGTCGACGCCCTGTCCTCGACCGTGCGCCGCCAAGCCCTCGGGTCGCGACGCGCTGCGAAGACGGGCTCAGCTGCCGAGCATCCTGTTGATGAGTTCGGCCTTCTTGGCATCGAACTCCGACTGATCCAGCAGCCCCGCGTCCTTCAACTGGGCCAGCTTCTTCAGCTGCTCCATCAGGACATCCGAAGAGCTCGAACCACCACTCGGCGGCGGCTGAGGAACGGGCGGGGGCTCGGGCGGTTGGCTGTAGCCGCCCGCGGGCGGGACGGGCTGGAACGGAGCCTGGGGCGGCTGGGGGTGCGGAGTCTGGAAGGTCTGCGCCGCCACGGCCGGCTGCGGCCCCGCGGACCCCAGGCTGATCCGGGCCACCAGCTTCTTGGCTTCCTCCGTCGGCGTCTTGTCGGTGAACCGTACATGGGCGAAATAAACGCCCGCAGCGGCAAAGCAGAGCGTCAGTCCGATCCCGAGCCAGCCGGTCGAGAAGGCGCTGATGAACCCGACGACGGCGAACCCGACGGCAAAGGCGACGTAGATCGATGTCAGGCTGCTGGAAACGGGCGTCAGATCCACCTGGATCTGGGACTGGCCCGGCCCGACCGGCGAGACGGTGACGGATCCTTCGTATCGCGCCTTCATGCCGGCGGTGTGCCAGATGTTTTGGTATTCGAAATCGAACCGGGCCGATGTCGGACGCAGCTGCCAGGTGACCGGATAGCCGCTGACGGCCAGCTGCGAGAGCGCGGCGCTAAAAGCCGCGTCGGGCGCCAAGGCGACCAGGCCCTGGGCTGACTTCGCTCCGGATGGCGCCTTGGGCCATGGCACGGGCGGCGGCAGGGGCGGACCGGCGAGGTTCCCGCCACAGGATGAACAGAACTGGGAGGCGCCGGAGTTGACCGCCCCGCATCGGGAACAGCTTCGTCCGCTGCCTTGCGTATCAATAGTCATTGAAGACACCCGCCCCCTCGAAAGACACGCACCCGGCGCGGCCGATCCCGGCCCCGCGGGACACTGCGACCCGACCCGATTCAGAGGAAACCTGCCCCTCCCCTCGCGGGGGGGGGAGCCGGGCCTCCACTCCAGAGAACGCATTCCGGCGGAAAACAACGCCACGGGACGACGCGATTTTCGGACAGCGGCCGCGTCCCGTCTGCAAGGAGCCCGCGTTCGACCAAAGGCCTTCGGTCAGGTGCTGGTCTCGCTCACCGCATCATAGGCGTGACCTTGCGGATCGGCGGTCTGGACAGCGGCGCCGACCCCCTCGACGTGCCCGGTCGCCCCGGGATCGTCATGGGCGGATACGGACGGGGGATCCGACGGCGCCGGATCGTGACCGGCGGTCGCCTGGACGATCTGCACATCATCGACGCGATGGACTTCGACGACGGTCCTGGCGCCGCGATAGGTCTCCTCGGTGGCGAGCGCGACGGAATAGCCCGCTTGATCCGAGGGAAGAGGCGCGGCCTCCGGTCCGGGCGTCGAAAACACCCGGGCGGTCGGAATCGGGTCGGTCAGCTCGTCCTGGCGCAGGGGGTGATCGTCGTGACCGGGTGCCGGCACGCTTCGAATGGCGCTGTCGAGAACCGGAAGGATCTCGTCGTGCGCCTCACGCGCTCGCTCCGCCAGCTGGTGGGCGCGGAGATCCAGGTCACGCAGATCGTTCAGCGGAACGCCCTCGGGATGCTCCGCCTTGAGCCGGTCCAGGGTCGCCCCAATGTCCTTGTCCTCGGCGTCAAAGGCTTTGGCGGTCCCGATCACGTCAGGGCCCGCCTCGCTTCTGAGCACAGCGGCATGCAGCGCATCTTCCTCGCTGATCATTTTTGCGGCGAGGTCTTCCGGCGGTTGACCTCGCCCCTCTGACGCGGATGCCAGGTCGCTGACCGATCTAAAGTGAGCGCTGGCATCGGTGAAGGACGCCGTGGCATCGTCCAGGGCCTCCCCCGGTGTCCTGGACGCGTCGATCAGGCCGAGTCTCGCATCCATCAGATCGTCGAGACTTGCGCGAAAGGCGACATTCATCTCCTCATGAAGTTGGGTTGCACGGTCGAGGGCGGCCTGCACATCATCTTCAGCGGCTCGTTCCTTCTCCATGTGCGACTGAACATCGTCAATGTTCTTGCTATTCAGATCCAGCTTCTTAAGTGAAAGCTCTTGCATATCATTCAGCTCGCTCAGTCGCTGACGAGCTATGTCAATTTCATACGCGTCCGCGTTCCTTTCATCAGTGTCTTTTGCAATGTTCTGATGAACAAGAACCCGTGCTGAATTCAATTCTGCCTGAACAGCGTCCAGACGATCATTGAAATTTTTCACGTCATCCGGATTTTCACCCGCCCGCGCAAGCACGTCCAACTTTGCGCGCTCGCCATCCAGAACGCTCTGGATGCCGCTGATGTCATGATCCGCCCGAGCGTCGCGCATCTCTCTGGTCAGGTTGTTTCTGTCGACCTCGGCATCGGCCGGACCGACGGGTGTGTCGCCAGAATTCTGCACATGATCAAATTGATCCTTCAGATTCTGGCGATCAGCCTCGAGCAACCGGTCATTTTCGTCCAGTTTCTGTTCTGTGGCGGCGCTTTTCTCGTGGATCTCGTCCAGATCGTTCGGGCTCAAGGCGTTTGCCTGGGTCTCGTCGCGGATCCTGCCTTCGATCTCGCCGCCCACATTGCCCAGGTCGAGCAGGGCCTTCTCGGCCTCGGGGGCCCCGTCGATCAAAGCCCTCTGCGCGGCCGTCAAATGATCCTGGTGCGGCGCCGCCGACGCGGGTCTACCTTCGGATTCGTCCATGTGAATTCTCCATCCCTGCGCCAGCCCAGAGGACCGGACAGCGTTCCAGGCCTCGGGGGGCACACGAAGGGCGCTGTCATCGGGAGTACGGATTTCGCGGGGAAACTGCGCCACGAGAGCGGAGGCGGGGGCGCCTAGCCGCCTGAACCCCCGGTCGCGGCGCAGTTCTTGGCCATCCGGGCGCGCAGCAGCTTCACGTTCATGTCCATATCCGACTGGGTCAGGGCGCCGAGACTGGCCATCTTCTGGTAGACGCCCAGTGTGATCGCGTCAGTCCTGCACTCGTCCGCAAAGCGCCGGTTGAAACCCTGGGCCTCACCCGTCATGGCGAGCATCTGGACGTAGTTGCGCATGCGCCGCATGTTCCGGGGGTCAGCCTGCCATTGGGCCAGGGCGC
The DNA here is from genome assembly GCA_903851655.1 of uncultured Caulobacterales bacterium. Classification (GTDB taxonomy): domain Bacteria; phylum Pseudomonadota; class Alphaproteobacteria; order Caulobacterales; family Caulobacteraceae; genus CAIMFV01. Next base: position 8,033 of record CAINOV010000072.1, on the reverse strand, counting down.
GCGCCGTCCAGGCCTGATCGATCTTCATCGCGGCCTCGTAGTTGTGCATGAAGCTGAGCGCCTGGGCCCGCGTGGAGTCCACGGACCGAAACTCGCTTTCCGCCCATCGGTCCAGGGGCTCGAATTCGGCCTCCGCCCGGGCCTCGTCGCTGCCCTTCGTCAGCACGGCGAGGGCTTCCGGATACCGCGTCAGCTCTGAGTAGGCGGTCCCGACATTCACCCGGGCGGCGATCAGGCGGCTGGTGATACCGTGATCCTCTGGCCAGTTGCGGTGCATGTCCTCCGCCAGCGCCATCTCCTCGCGGGCAACCCGGAGCATCTCCTGCGGATGGTGGGTATAGTACGCCCCCTCCTCCAACTGATCGAGAAGGTGCTCCCGCAGAGACAGGAACGGTCTGTCATTGCGTCCCGCAATCAGCGCCAGCCCGGCCTCGCTGACCTTCATCTGTGCCGCATTGTCGCCTTCCCAACTGACCAGATTGGCCTCGTGGACATAAAAGCTGGCGGCCAGAGCCGGATCCCCCGCCGGATGACCAAAGATCAGGGGGCGCGCGGCCTCAAGCTGGCGTCGGGCCAGCTTGAGGTCGTTGTCGGTATTCGCCGATATCGCCTCCTGATCGAGGATGATCCGGGCGCGCAGGACCCGCGCGGCGGCGTCGTTCAGGGGAGAGATGAGAACGAGAGCCTTGCGCAGATTCGATCGGGCCGCGTCCGGCGCATCCAGATTGGCCATGCCCGGCTTGCCCTGATAGGCGGCGAGTTGCTGCAGCCCCGAGGATGTGTCGATGAGGATGGTGCGGTCGGTGGTCGGCAGGGCGGCCAGGGCGTTCAGATACCCTTGTGCGGTGCGCGCAATATCGATGCGCAACGCCAGGGAATGGGGCTGATTTTCGAGCCTCTTCAACACATCGAAGATCAGATAGTTGGCCATTCCGTGCGTTTCGGAATAGCGCGCCATGGCCTCTGCCTCGGCCTGTTCGGCGCGGATCGACGCCAAGGTCGCGACGACCGTTGTGCCAAGCAGGGCGACAATGGCGAGGCTCGCCAGCAGGACCGGGCGCTTGTTGCGGGCGATGAACTTGCCGGCGACGTAGCGGAACGTCGCTGGCCGCGCCGCTACGGGCAGACCCGCCTGCCAACGCTCGAGGTCGCTCCCGAGTCCGGCGACCGTCGAGTATCGCTGGTCTGCGTCGAATGCGCATGCCCGAGCGGCGATGGCTCTGAGATCGGCATCGCCGCCGTCCGCGATCACCAGCGTCAGCAACTTGCCCAGGGCGTAGACGTCATCGGCAATGGACGGCGGCGCGCCCGCCTGACGCTCCGGACTGGCGAACTCCCGCGTCATGGCGCCCGAGGGCGATGCGGCGCTTGCCTCGCGGGACAGAAGCTGGGCGATCCCGAAGTCCAGCAGGCGGACCCGACCCTGGGTGTCCACCATGATGTTGGAGGGCTTCAGATCGGCATGCGCCACCAGCCGGCCGTGGGCGAACTGCACCACCCGGGCCACCTGGAGGAACAGCCGGATCCGCTGATCCAGCGACAGGCCCTCCACGGCGATGTCGAACGGAGCCCCGTCCACGTACTCCATGATCAGGTACGGCAGCCCGTCCGGTGTCACACCGCCGTCGGTCAAGCGGACAATGTCGGGATGAGCGAGCTGGGCAAGGATGCGCCGCTCTGCCTCGAATGCCTCGGCGGCACCAGCGTCCAGGTGCGCCGCAATGAGCTTGATCGCCACGACCTGATCGAACAGACCGTCGTCGCGCAACCCCCGCCAGACGTCGCCCATCCCGCCCTGCCCCAGCCGGTCGGTGAGACGGAACGGGCCGATCCGGTCAGGCGCCTCGACACCACCCGCCCGCAAGCCAAAGCTGGCCTCGGTCGGCAGGGCTGCCCGCCGGAGATCGGCGGCCTCTAACTGGGCGAGGCGGTCGAGGACCGCCGGTGTCTCTCGCTTCAGAAGCCGGGAGCGAAATCGGTGGTTGCCCGGGTGGCCGAGCAACCGGCCGAACAGATCCAGCGCGCGGAGATCGACCGCGCTGCCGACGGCAGGCCCGCCCTCAGGTCTCTGCATGAGCCTGAATATAGTCCAGCAGCCAAGCCCGCGTTTCCAGCCATTGGCGATTGACCGTCCGCTCCGACAAGCCCGTCGCCGCCGCTGTCTCCTTCACGGTCATACCCAGCGTGAACCTCAGCTCAACGATCTCGGACCGCGCAGGCGACAATGCCCTGAGCGCCGTCAGGGCGTCGTCCAGTGAACCGAGATCCACCACCCCGTCTTGCGCCGCACCGGGCCAGATGGTCATGAACATCGGCTTTTCACGCTTGGCGGCGCTGATCTTGCGGGCCTCGTCGATCAGAACCTGCCGCATGGTGCGCGCTGCCAGGGCCAGGAAATGCGCCTGTTGCGGCACCCCCTGAAGGCGCCCCCGAATGAGCCGGATCGCGACCTCATTCACAAGCTCCGTCGGCTGGAAAACCGCCGCCCGGGCCCGTCCGCCCATGATCCGGCGGGCCAAAACCCGCATGTCCCCGTAACACTGCGCCAGAAGGCTCTCCAGCTCGGGCTGGAGATTCGGAGCCCCACCTTGAAGCCTGACTTCGGGTACAGGAACGACGTCACTCATAGGCAAGACGGAACCACAAAACGACAACGATAGAAATATCGATTTCGGCTCAGTACCGGCGTTGAATACCTCAAATGGGCAAATCCGCCTGCGAATGACGCAGGCCGGGCCGACCGCCGAGACATGGCGCGTCTTTTCCGCGGAATCCGTATTTGCAATAGCCGCCATTTCTGCGTGTCGCCGAAAGATGAAATCGTATGTCGCGCCTCAAGTCCCCACCCCTCGCATGGCTCACAAGCATCTGGCTCGTCCTCGCCCTGCCGTCAGCCTCCCTGGCCGATCCGAGCCGCGCGCCAACCTCCATTGAGGCCGACGCCCGCGTCTTTGCCGCCAGGTTCATCGATGACTACCTGGCCGCGTCCAATGCTCCGCCCGGTGACGGTCTGGCAGCCGTCCGCGCGCGGTTGACCCCTGAGCTAAGCCAGGCATTGGAAGACGATGAACGCGCGCAGCAGGCACGGCCCGACGACCTGGTCGGCCTCGACTGGGACCCTTTTTTCTGGGCTCAGGACACGCCCACAGCGGTCACGGTCGGCCCTGTTCACTGCTCCCATGGACGGTGTGCCGTGACCCTCAACGGAACGTTCGACTTGGAGACGCGGGCCTTGCCCCTCTCCCACCTTCTGCTCCGCCCATCGTCGCGCGGCTTCCGGGTTCATGACGTTCGCGACCCCGCAGGTCAGGGCCTCCTCGACGCCCTCCGACACTTCCAACTCGAGCGCGCGCACGATGCACCCCCTCGCCGGTGATGGAGGCGTCTTGTGAGGTCAAGAATGACCGAGTGTATTAAGGCTTGGTGGTGCACGCATCTTGCATCGTGTCGCGTCGTGCCGGAGGTCCCCGACGTTTCGCAGCGACAGCGGGTATCGCACGTACGTCATGACCACCAGCCGGATCACTTCCGGCGAGCTGTCAAAATACCGAAGCGGGTTTGTAGATTTGGCCATTTCCAAGCCCGGCCCACGGCAAATTTGCCGTCGCTAAGTTTGGGCTGACAACTCCCAACCAGGCGTGGGCGGCGGCGACCGTAGCTGCCTGATTTCGGGGTGAGGGAGGGCACGCCCTGTCGCTTGCCCAATTAACTTGTCGGTTCCATCAGAAATCCCGCGCTTGCCCAAGGAACGCGCCGCCGCAGGGTGGTTGGCGGGCTCGTGCGCCGGCCGCTCGACGTGCTTCAGAACCACAGGCGGCCATCCTGGCTGGCAGGGTCGGCTGGGTCGAAGTAGCGGTCCTGCCAGGTATCGTCCATTGACAGTCCGGAGAATGCCAAAACCCCGTTCTTCTGGATGAGGTAGCGGAACCGATAGTGATCATAAACGTCCATCACGTGGACCGCGTAGGCGGCGGCGAGCTCGCGGTGCCCCTTGATGATGACCAGGTTCTCATCGTTGTCGTAGGAGGCCTTGTAGCCGTTGTTGTGGCTACCCGTCACCACGACGCAGTGGTCAGTGAACGGGTCGATCACGACGATCTTGTCGTGGATGATTGCGTGAGCCTGAGGGCTCGATTTCAAGAGCTCCTGCTGCCAGAACGCGAACTGGTCGGTGATCGCCGACGCCGCCGCGACCTCCGCGACCGGCTCCCCGGGGCGATGCACCAAGGTCGTGTTGAACACGCCGACGGCGCGAGGGTCGGTGACAGCCCCACGGACGAAAAGGTCCGGCTTCCGGTTCTGAACAGTTGCGGCGTGGTCCACCACGCTTGGACTGCCAGGTTCGAATTCCAGGAAGAGGATCGCCTGCTGGGCTGAGTCCATCAGCGAAAACACCTCGCTGAGATCCGGCGGACAGACCTCGTCGGGTGGGGTGGGCCGCCGGCGCACGGCGGGCGTATTGGGTGAAAACCAGAGGCGCAGGTGACCGGCGTCGATATCGGTGTCAGCACGGACGACGGCGTCATAGGCGCGAAGCGCGGGGCCTTGGGGCGAGGTGCCCTCCGCCGGTGTGTCTGCGCGAAGTTGCTGCCAGTAGTCGAGATAGGCCTTTGCGACGACCCGATCGTGGACGATCAGCGAATTGTTGGATTGGGCGCAAAGGGCGGTGCAGGTCCAGTTCGTCGACCCGGTGAGCACAGCCTGCGCGTCACCCGCGGTGTCCACATAGACACAGAACTTGTTGTGGCCGATGCTTTGTGACCCCACAAAGCGGTCGAAGACCTCAATCCCCGCCATGGCGTGCAGCGATTGGCGGGCCGGATGGTTCTCCGCGTCCGTGGGGCCGGTGTTAGACAGGATGATGTGAAGATTGGGCGTGCCAAGGAGCAGCTTGATCAGGTCCGGGTCGTTCAACTCGTAAAGCGCCAGATAGCAGCTGCCGCCGGTGGATGCCGCGAGCTTGAGCAAGGACTCGAGAGCTTCGATCATCTGCCCCGCCAGGGCCAGGCGAAGGGGATCGCCCGGCTGGTCGATGCGGCTGGTCAAGATCTGGAAGTTCGGTGTGCCGGAGGGCCCGGCGGGAACCTGATGGCTGACGGCCTGGGTCGAGAGGATACCGCGGTTGAAGTAGCTCTCGAAGCTGCCGCGCCGGGGCGTAAGGGTCACCGGGCCCGCGATCAGGGCCTGATCGTCCATACGCAGTAGCGGCTGGGTTGTGCTGGGTTGGCCCTTTGTGGGGACAATCTTGTAGCTGTAGGTTTTGCCACGTTCGGCCGAGACGTCCTTCCACTCGAACTTCTGGATCGGCCAGATTTCGGTCGTGTTGCGTGTCCAGGCCTTGTTGCTTTGTCCCTTGAAACCCACCCAGGCGGGGAGCGGGGTCCATGCACCGGCGCCGTCGGGCGATCCTTCCTTCCGATAGATGGCGAACCCCAGGCAATCAGGGATCTTTGCGTCGTAGCGCCAGGCGACCTGCGCCACATCGTTGTTCGCATAGGCGATTGCCTTTGCCATGAACGCCTCCAAGGGTGCGGGGTCACACTGATGCTACGGAGGCGTGCATAGTATCCATAGCTGTGTGACAGTTCCGACGGGGCCATCAGGTCGCCGTGCATTCGAAGCGCATCTGTGCTGCACTGACCTGTGTGCAGATTACGGAGGAAGCCATGCCGTAGCGTATTCGACAGGAGGCCGCGTCCAACCGGCGCGAACATCTGCCGGGTCGCGTGGTCCGAAGCGACGAGGGGGTGGAGATCACGATCCCCGTGGTCGTCAAAGCTCGCCAGGGCGCGGTGCTGCTGGAGCCGCCCCATGCGCCGGACATTGCCGGGCGGATCGACCGGGCGCTGGTACGGGCGGTGGCATTGAGCCGATCCTGGGCCGATCGCCTGGCATGTGGAGAGGCGGCATCGCTCAAGGCCCTCGCCCTGGCCGAGGGCTATTGCAACCACTACGCGGCGCGGTTGTTGCCGCTGGCGTGGCTGGCGCCGGATCTGGTGGAGCAGATCCTGTCCGGCCGGCAGCCCAGGGCCCTTTCCCTCGGCGCGCTGGTCGCCGAGCCGTTGCCGATGGATTGGGAGGCGCAGCGGCTGCTGTTCGCCACCTGCGGCCGGAAGGGTCACTGATCGGCGTATCGCGCGCCTGATATCACTTCGGCATTCACCTGAACCGCGCTTCGCCTCCGCACCGGCTACCCCACGGAACCGTCAAAGGGTTTCCACGCTTGGGAATGACACTGATTTTTCGGAAGGACTGGGTGGTGGACGCGACAGGGATTGAACCTGTGACCCCCTCGATGTCAACGAGGTGCTCTCCCGCTGAGCTACGCGTCCAGCTCCGAGAAGCGGGTCGTATAAGGCCAAGCGCGGCGCCGCGCAAGTCGTCTGGCGCCCCGGTGCGGTCACATATGCATGGGACGCCGGTTTGTGATAGGTGAGCCCGGGGGCGCGCCGGCGGCGACCGGCGCTGCGTGGGACGGATGACAGCATGAGCAAGACCAAGCCGCAGCGGCGCTATTTCGGGACCGACGGCATCCGCGGGCGGGCCAACACCCATCCCATGACCGCCGAAGTGGCGCTGCGGGTGGGCCTGGCCGCCGGCAAGCTGTTCCGCCGCGACCCCGACCGCCGCCACCTCGTGGTGATCGGCAAGGACACCCGCCTGTCCGGCTACATGATCGAGCCGGCGCTGGTGGCCGGATTCACCAGCGTGGGCATGGACGTGCGCCTGTTCGGCCCCTTGCCGACCCCGGCCGTGGCGATGATGACCCGCTCCATGCGGGCCGACCTCGGGGTGATGGTCTCGGCCTCGCACAATTCGTCGGCGGACAACGGCATCAAGCTGTTCGGCCCGGACGGCTACAAGCTGTCCGACGTGCGCGAGGCGGAGATCGAGGCCCTGATGGACGACGGGCTGCAGGACGGCCTGGCGGCGCCCGCGGACCTCGGCCGGGTGACCCGCATCGACGACGCCCAGGCCCGCTATGTGGAGATCGCCAAGGCCGCCTTCCCGCGCAAGCTGACCCTGAACGGCCTGCGGATCGTCATCGACTGCGCCCACGGCGCCGCCTACAAGGTCGCGCCGCTGGCCCTGTACGAGCTGGGGGCCGAGGTGATCCCCCTGGGCGTCTCCCCCAACGGCTTCAACATCAACGAGGACTGCGGCTCCACCCATCCCGAGGCCCTGGTCCGGGCGGTGAAGGAGTACCGGGCCGACATCGGCATCGCCCTCGACGGGGACGCCGACCGGCTGGCCATCTGCGACGAGACCGGCCATCCGGTGGACGGGGACCAGATCATGGCCCTGATCGCCAAGGCCTGGGCCGGTACCGACAGGCTGAAGGGCGGGGGCGTGGTGGGCACGGTGATGTCCAATCTGGGCTTCCAGCGCTTTGTGGAGGGGCTGGGCCTGACCCTGGAGCGCACCCAGGTGGGCGACCGCTATGTGGTGGAGCGGATGCGCAACGGCGGCTTCAACCTGGGCGGGGAGCCGTCGGGCCATGTGGTGCTGTCGGACTTCTCCACCACCGGCGACGGGCTGATCGCGGCCCTGCAGGTGCTGGCGGTCATGGTCAAGACCGGGGAGCGCCTGTCGAAACTCGCCCGCCAGTACGAGCCGGTGCCCCAGCGGCTGGAGAATGTGCGCTTTTCCGGCGGAGAGCCCCTCAAGAACCCCCGGGTGCAGGCGGCCATCGCCGAGGGCGAGGCGCGGCTGAACGGCTCCGGTCGGCTGCTGGTGCGGCCGTCGGGGACCGAGCCCCTGATCCGGGTGATGGCGGAGGGGGACGACGAGGGCCTGGTGCGCCAGGTGATCCGCGACATCTCCGCCGCCGTGCGCGAGGCGGCGGCGGCGGGGTAGGGGGGCTTTGCCAATCAGGCGTCATTCTCGGCCTTGAGGCGGGAACCGACCTCCGGATGAGGCGCCATATCCGGATCAAGGTTCCCGGGTCTTCGCCCGGGAATGACAGCTAAATATATGATTTTATTTAAAACTGTCATTCCCGCCCTTGAGGCGGGAACCTCCGCCCGGATGTG
>CAINOV010000071.1 GCA_903851655.1 uncultured Caulobacterales bacterium | reverse complement strand
CGACCGCTGGAGGCTCCGCGGGAATCCCTCGGCGTCATCGTCAAGGAGCGGTCGCCGCGCCGGCGCTCCCGGGCCTGGATCGTGATCTGAGCGAGATCGCCAGCCCTCCGCTGCGGGCTGGGGCCCGTGGGCGGATCGAACCACCGGCCGCCGCGATCGGCGCCGATGGCGAATGAGGCGCGCGCCGGGACGCCCGGAGTCCGGTTGAAAGGAGAGTCCGGTTGAACGGAGAGTCCGGTTGAACAGAGAGTCCGGCTGAACGGAGGGGTGCGCCATCCCGGCAGGTGGGCCGTCGCCTCGCGCGCGCCGCACGGGACCGGTCGGCGCGGTCGCGATCCCTGAGCCGTTGGATGCGTCTCGCCGACGCCCCCGGATCAGGCGGGAACGGCCTTGCGCCGGGCGCGCAGTCCCGCGCCCAGGCCGCCAAAGCCCAGCAACATCAGGGCCCAACTCGCCGGCTCCGGCGCCCCGGCGGGCGAGGCGGCGAAATTGCCGGACGCCACCGCTGTGAAGTCCGCCAGCTGTCCCGACGGAACGACCTCGGTCGGGGGCACGATGGAGGTTAAGCTGAAGGCGATCCCCGCCCCGCCCGCCGGATCGAACTTCAACAGGCTGGAACTCAACACCACGTTCTTCCCGCCAACGGCGGACGCATTGAGGCTGGCCGCCGAGCCCGAACCGGAAAAGATTCCCTGGCCGAAAGACCCCGAGAGCAGATTGTCCCCCGGATGCAGGGTCACGCCGCCGGCGGTGACCACCACCGGACCGAGATAGGCGTAGGCAAAGGTCCCGCCGAACACCGCGGTCGGATAGCCGTCGAACGTCGAGGCGCTGGCTTCGGTGGCGTTGAACGTCCACTGGGCGGAAATCACGCCGAGGGAGGCGAGCCCCGGATCGGTGAAGCGGAACCGCACCACGTCCTTGGCCATCAGCGACAGACCGGACAGGGTGACATTGGCGGTGGCGTCGGTCGGGGTGAAGACGGCGAAGGTCGGGGTGACGGCGAGGGCCGGCGTGGCCGCCGCCGCAAGCATCAGCCCGCCGAGCAGCGGCAGGGCGAGCCCTTTGGCTCCATGGAGAGTCTTGGCTGTCATGATGATCACCCGCCGTCGGACTGGCCCGGATTGGACGGCGCATTAACCGGCCGACGGGCGATCTCCGCCACCATCGGCTTGTACGCAGACGGCTGACGCCGACGATGACCCAGACGCGTCCGCCGCCGGGTCTCGCCGGATCAGATAACGTTCACAACAGTCTGGAATGGCGTCTGTTTTTGCAGGAGCACAAACATCCGGCGACGACGGCGGGCTAGATTTGCGCGCGTTCCGTCCGGTGGATCAGGTCACTCATCACGCGGACAATGTCCCGGCCGGCCTGCTCGCCCTCGATCAGCCCGGGATGGGCGAACAGCCCCTCGAGATCCACCCCGGAGCCCGTCTCCGCCCGCGCCTCGGCGCGGTCCCCGGCATAGGCCATGGCCCAGTCGCCGAAATTGCGCGTGGCCGCCGGCTTGAAGTGCAGGATGGTCACGTTGCGGTGACGCGGATCACATTCGATCTGCTCGAACAGGGTTTCCACCGCCTCCAGCGGACCCTCCAGCACCTGGGCGAAGCACCCCCCGCTGACCAGCAGCGCGCCCGTCACATTGAGCTTGCTGTTGTTGGCCCGGGCGGTCGCCAGGATCTTCTCGATCTCCGCCTGCTTCAGTCCGTCCGGGCCATCGATGGCGTTGCGGCTGAAATAGGCGAGGGTGTGGAGGTCAGGCTCCATGGCGCAATTCCTGTCCCGTGCTGTGACGTTCCGCGGCGATCCGCTGGATCAGGGCGTTGACCTCCGCCGCGGCCACCGGCGCGCTGACGAGATAACCCTGCATCTCCGTGCATCCGGCCCGCAGCGCCGCTGCGGCCTGGGCCGGGGTCTCGATCCCTTCGATGATCGTCGTCAGGCCGAGACCGGCGCCGAGGGAGGCGATCGCCCGCACCATCCACTCGCCGCTGGCCCGATCGTCTGCGGCCGTCTCGCCGCACAGGTCCTGCGCGAACGAACGGTCAATCTTGAGCTTGGTGAAGGGCAGTCGCCGCAGGCGGGCCAGCGAGGAGTAACCGGTCCCGAAATCGTCCAGCGACAGTTCCACGCCCAGGTCGCGGATCTCCGTCAAGGGCCCGACGATGTCGGAGGCCATGGCGCTCTCGGTCAGTTCGATCTCCAGCCGGTCGGGCGCCAGGCCGGACTCCTTCAGGGCCGCGCGGATGCCGGCGAGCAGACCCGCCCCGTCGCGGATCTGGAAGGGGGAGACATTGACCGCCACCCGGGGCGGCCTCTGGCCCGGCGCCGCCCGCCAGGTCATGGCGTCCCGGCAGGCCGTTCTGAGGATCCAGTCGCCGAGGAGATCGATCAGGCCGATTTCCTCCGCCACGGGAATGAACCGGTCCGGTCCCACCAGTCCGCGGTCGGGATGGCGCCAGCGCATCAGGGCCTCGAACCCCGCCAGATCGCCGGTCGCCAGGTTGACCTGGGGTTGGTAGTGGACCTCGAACTGTTCGCTGACGAGGGCGCGGCGCAGCTCCACGTGCCCGACGGCCACCGACGCCCGCAGGTCGGACTCCAGCGCGTGCCGCGACAGGGCCCGAAGCGGCATGGACGCCTCGAATTCCCGGACGCGGTTGCGCCCGTCGATCTCGGCCTGGTGCATGGCGAGGTCGGCCGCATGCAGCAGTCCCAGGGCGTCCTGGCCGTTCTGGCCGGCGACGGCGGTTCCGATGCTGGCCCCAAGCGCGACCTGATGGCCGCTGACGACGTAGGGGCGGCTCACGAACTCCAGCAGCCGCTGCGCCACGTCGCCTGCCACGGCCTCGTCCGCCAGCAGGATGGCGAAACCGTCTCCGCTGACCCGGGCGATCAGCCGCGCCTCCGGCGTCATCTTCTTCAGTCGCTGCGTGACCTTCTGCAGCACCCGGTCGCACACGGCCGGGCCCAGGCTGTCATTGATCTGCTTGAACCGATCCAGATCCAGAAGGACGAGGGCCGGTTGCGGCCCGGTCCCGGCGGTGTCGATCAGCGCCTGCAGCGACCGGATCAGCTGGGCGCGACTGGCGAGACCCGTCAGGCGGTCGACGGCGTCATCCGTGGCGGGAGCGGCCTCCCATCCGTAGCCTGACGGCGATGGAACGCGCATGCGGTCTTCGGACTCCATCGGCCGCCTTGCCCCCCCCATATCCGCCGTCACAATTCGCTCAAGAGGTTACAGAGGCGTTGCGATCCAGACCGTTACCCATGGAATCCCCTGGAATGGACGGCGGAACGTCGAGCCATTCGATGTGCCGCTCCTGCACCTTGCGGACCGCCTCCAACAGCAGGATCGCCGTCGCCGGAGCCAGCCGGTCGGGGACGATATTGAACCGCTGGCCGACGACGGCGCAGATCGCGTCGTCCGTGACCGACAGGGCCCGGGCGCACATGGCCCAGTCCGGGAACAATCGCGCGCTGACCGGGCGATGTTCCAGGACCTTGATGAATCCGTGGCGCGAGTCGCAGGAGATCCGACCGAACGTCGCCTCGACGTCCGCGACGGGCCCCTCGATCATCTGGATGAACCAGCCGTTGAGGGCGAGCAGACCGCCGCTGATCCTGTTCCTCCGGTTCCGGTCGACGGAGGCCTTGAGGATCTCGGCGACGATGTCGGTTTCCCTGCGGCCCGGGCCCAGCTGGATCCGGCTGAGATAGACGATCCGGAGCAGGCCCTCGCCATCCGGCGTCATGACGCGGCCGGTCATCGGCGCACCCGTCGCGCGGGCGCGCGCGCGATCCTCCCCCCGCAGGGCGCCGGGTTCCCGGTCCAGAAAGACAGCTCCATCATGTCACCCACTTCCTGCCGCCTGTCCGTCGTCACAGAATATGCTCAAAATGAGCACTAAAGGGTTAATGCAATCCTGACGACAGCGCCGAGCCCCGCCGCCGCGCAGCCCCTGCAAGGGGCCAGGAAATGCGCCGCCGGACCGCCCGCCGATCTATCGCTGGCCAGCGGCCCTGCTAGGATCGATCCCTCAACTTGGAGTCGTTCATGCGCAAACTGGCTATCCTGACCTCTGTCGCCGCTGTCGCCATGGCCTTTGCCGCCGCAGCCGCCCCCGCGACGCCGGACGCCGCCGGATGGCAGGCCCCCGCCGATCCCTATCTGTGGCTGGAAGACGTCAGCAGCGCCCGGGCGATGGACTGGGTGACGGCCGAGAACGCCAAGACCGTCGGGGTGCTGGAGAAGGACCCTCGCTTCGACGGCCTCTACGCCGACGCGCTGGCCATCGCCCAGGCCAAGGACCGCATCGCCGCCCCGAGCTTCATCGGCTCGGACCTCTACAACTTCTGGCAGGATGCGGATCATGTGCGCGGCGTCTGGCGCCGGACGACATTCGCCGGCTACGCCGCGTCCGAGCCCGCCTGGAAGACGGTCCTTGATCTCGACGCCCTGTCCAAGGCAGAAAACGCCAACTGGGTGTGGGAAGGGGCGCAATGCTACGCCCCCGGCGATCACGACTGTCTGGTCAGCCTGTCCGACGGCGGCGAGGATGCGCAGACGGTTCGGGAATTCGACCTCAGGACCAACAGCTTCGTGACCGGCGGCTTCGTCCTGCCGAAGTCCAAGCAGGACATCAGCTGGGAAGACAAGGACACCCTGGTGGTCGGCCGTGACTGGGGTCCGGGCACCATGACGGCGTCCGGCTATCCCTTCGTGCTGAAGCGCTTGAAGCGCGGCCAGCCGCTGGACCAGGCGGTCGAGATCTTCCGGGGCGAGGCGCAGGACGTGGCGGTCCGGCCGTTTCGCGTGACGGATGCCCAGGGCCATGCGGCCCTGTTCATCAACCGCGGACTGAGCTTTTTCGAGAGCCAGACCTATATCGTCACCCCGTCCGGCGTGAAGCCCGTCGCCCTGCCGCGGAAATCGGAGATCCAGGGCCTGCTGAACGGACGGCTGCTGATCGTCACCAAGGAGGACTGGCGTCCGGTCGCCGGCGGCAGGACCTTCACCGCCGGATCGCTGGTGTCGGTGTCGCTGGCGGCGCTGAAGGCGGATCCGGCCCACCTTCGGCCGACCCTGATCGTGGCGCCCGGCCCGAGGCAGTCCCTGGCCGAGGTCGCCACCACCCGGACGCGGCTGATCGTCGCAAGCTTCGACAATGTGCGCGGACGCGTCCATGTCTACGCCCCGGCCCCGAACGGCGGCTGGACAAGCCAGGCCCTGGACCTGCCGGACAACGCCTCCATCGGCGTGGTGACCACCGACGACCACAGCGAGCGCGCCTTCCTGAGCGTCACGAGCTTCCTGCAGCCGACCACTCTCTACCTGCTGAACGCCGCCACGGGGGACCTGGCGGTCAGCAAGACCGCGCCGGCCCGGTTCGACGCCTCGAAGGATGTGGTGGAGCAGCATGAGGCCACGTCCTCGGACGGGACCCGGATTCCCTATTTCGTCGTGCACGCCAAGGATCTGAAGCTCGACGGCGCCAATCCGACCATCCAGTACGCCTATGGCGGGTTCGAAGTGGCCCTGACCCCTTCCTACAACGGCGATCTGGGAAAGCTGTGGCTGGAGCGCGGCGGCGTCTATGTGCTGGCCAACATCCGCGGCGGCGGCGAGTTCGGGCCGAAGTGGCACGAGGCCGGCCTGAAGACCCGGCGACAGATCATCTATGACGACTTCGTCGCCGTGTCCCGGGACCTGTTCGACCGCAAGATCACCTCCCCCCGCCGGCTGGGAATCGAGGGCGGGTCCAATGGCGGCCTGCTGATGGGCGTCCAGTTCACCCAGCATCCCGAGCTCTGGAACGCCGTGGATATCCAGGTGCCCCTGCTGGACATGCTCCGCTTCGAGCAGATCGCCGCCGGCGCCTCGTGGGTCGGCGAATACGGGTCGGTCGTCCATCCGGACGAGCGCCGCTTCCTGGAGGGCATCTCGCCCTACAACAACCTGCATGCTGACAAGACCTATCCGGAACCCCTGATCTGGACGACCACCAAGGACGATCGCGTCGGGCCCCAGCACGCCCGCAAGTTCGCCGCGCGTCTGGCGGAGCTGGGCAAGCCCTACCTCTACTACGAGGTCACCGAAGGCGGTCACGGGGCGGGCGCCAACCTGAAGGAGCGGGCCCGCACGGCGGCGCTGGAATACGTCTACTTCCTGCGCAAGCTGGTGGACTGACGCCCGGCGCCGCGCCGACGTCCCTTGACTTCATTTAGATGATTAGCTAATCATCTACGCATGAACCAGGTCTTCAAAGCCCTGTCGGACCCGACGCGTCGGCGCGTGCTCGAACTGCTTCGGGAACGGCCGATGAACGCCGGCGAGCTGGCGGCGCCGTTTCCAGTGTCGAAGGCGACCATGTCCGCGCATTTCGCCATCCTGCGGGAGGCGGATCTGGTGGCGTCGGAGAAGATCGGCCGGGAGATCGTCTACCGCCTCAAGCTATCGGTGCTCGAGGAGGCCATCCTCAGCCTCGCCCAGGCGTTCGGCGTCAGCACAGAGGCCCCGGCGCCCCTCAAGACAGAAAAGGGACTCCCCAGATGAACCGACGGATCGTGGAAGCTCTGGCCATTGCGGGCGGCATGCTCGGCGTCGCCCCCCTCCTGCAGCTGGTGGGGGAGCCCGGCGACGAGGTGCGCCTGCGGGCCATCCATGTCGTCCTCGGCCTCTCCGTGGTCTGGAGCGCCAACTGGGCGACCAAGCGGATCGCCCCCCTGTCAGCGACGTCATGCTCTCCAGCGCGGGAGCAACGCCTGCGCCGGACCAGCGGCATGTTGATCTTCGCCGGCGGGGCCGCCTACAGCCTGGTCTGGCTCGCCGCGCCCCTGCCGCTGGCCTTTCCCCTGGCCCTGTCGGCCCTCGCGGGCGCGGTCCTGGTCACCTTCGCCCAATATGGTCTCCTGTTCCGGCACAAGCGCACCTAGAGCCCGGGCGCGGCCCTAGACGACCTTGCGGATCCGCACATGGATCAGCGGCCCGGAGAACTGCCGGCGCAGGTCGGCGGACGCCACAGGCGAGGGACGGCTGTCCAGATAGTAGACATAGTTGCGGACCGTCGGCCGGTTGGTCAGGTTGACCGCCTCGATGCGCAGGCTGAGATCCGGGCGCGGCTTGTACTCGGCGAAGGCGGTGACCATCGTCCCGAACCGGAAGGAATCGATCTCGTTGAAGCGGTAATAGGTCTCCGTGGTGGCCAGATGCAGGTCCAGCCCGGCGGATGAGCGCAGGTCCGGAAGGTCCTGGCTGAAATGAACCTCGCCATGGAAGGGTCGAACCTGGCTCTGGGGCCGGCTTTCGCCGGTGACCGGGTCCGTGACCGGGCTCCAGCGCCAGTCCAGCGTCGCCTTGACCAGTCCGTTGCGATCGCCCAACCGGCCCATCGGCACGGTGAGGTCTGCGGACACCTCGTCCTTGTGCGCAGCACCGATGTTTCCCGGCGTGTCATAGAACCCGTTGGGATCGGTCGGGGCGGCTGGGTTGAAGCCGCGGATCCGGTCGACCGCCTGGCCGATCTCCGAATGGCCATAGGTCAGTGTGACATCCCCCGAGGTCCAGAAGCCGTGCTGAAAGGCCACTTCCGCCAGGGTCTCCGTCTGCGGCTGCAGGGTCGGGTTGCCGGCGTGCACCCCGGTGTTCAGCTGGCCGGACGACACGAACGAACCGAAGTCCAGCTGGCCGACGATGCGTTCCAGCCGCAGCCGCAACTGGTTTCCCTTGATCGGCGTCCAGCTCACCACCAGCCGCGGCTTGACATAGGTCAGGGTCTTCTGGGCGGCCACGTCGCCGGACGAGGCGATGGTCGAGCTCTCGTACTTGACGCCGCCCTCGGCGTTGAGGGTCGGCGACAGGGTCCAGGCCAGCGTCGCGCCGCCCTCGAACCGAACCTCGTCCACCCGGAGGTTTCCCGCCACCACCGGCGTCACGACCCCGCCAACCACATAGTGGCTGCCGGTTCTCTGCAGGTTGTAGGCGCCCTCTCCCTCGACGGTGAGGCGCAGGCTGTCGCTGAGCGGCCGGCGAACCACGGCGCGGGCGATGGACTCCGACAGGCGATTGAAGTCCCTGAAATCCTCCACCAGTCCGTCGGCGACATAGGTGTCGTCGT
>CAINOV010000070.1 GCA_903851655.1 uncultured Caulobacterales bacterium | reverse complement strand
CGCGATCTTCGTCTGGTCAAGGTCGCGGGCGGGGACCTCGCTCACCAGCCAGCTCGTATATCCGAGCCGCATGGCGCTCCCCGACCTATCGATCACCGGTCGCGGGACCTCTTCACGGCGAAGGACAAGACGGAGGTTGAACGACATGCCGCACCCTACCGCCAGGCGGATCACCTTGCGCAGGGACGCCGCCAGCGCGTCGTCATCCAGATACATCCGGAAATCATCGATCCCAAGGGGGCCCATGCGGACGGTGAAACTGCTCTGAACATCCATCCGCCGGGCGCCGGAAATCGCGGTCACGCCGAGCTGATTGTAGGCCGCGCCGCCAGGCGCGCCCGAAAGGCGGGTCTGGTCCGACTCGGGAATTTCGATCCACCGCTCTTCGAATTCGTCAATCCGCACCGGAACCTTGTAGAGCCCCTCAAGCATGCGCTGCAGCCGTCCCGTGGAGCAGGGTCGCCCATTCAGGTGTCCGGCGACGCCCAGGAGGTCTCCGCCGTCCGCATCCAGCAAGGGCCTCGCCGCCTGCAAACCCAGCCCGCTGGCGGCGGCGATCGCGACCGCGAAGGGATCGCTGAGGGGTTTTGCGGCCTCCTCAACCCGAACAGCCATGCGGGTCCTGGCCCAGACCCGGTAGAAGAGCGCGACCAGACGGTGATTGAAGAGATCCAGAAAGTCTCCGGCGGCCGCATTGCGCGCGGCGTCCTGGGCCACCAGGAATTCGGTGTAAAAGTCAGGTGCGACGCCGCTAGGACCGGTCAGACCCATGAAGGAGACGACCATCTCCGGCGGCTGTCCGTCACTGCGCTCGCGACAACTCACAACCTCCTGCGCCGGGTGCCCCATCCCCGTCTGGGCCTTGAAGTGGACGGTTTCTTCTGACGCCCTATGACCGGCTACATGGCCCTGGCCGCCACGACGGGACCGCGCCAGCCTGTTGAGCCGGCGTACAGCCTGAAAGAACCGGGCGCCGCCGCTGTTGATTTCGTCAATCAGATCAGACCGCGGGTCCCGCTTTTCGGACTCCATTGGCGCCACACTCCTTTCTCCCCCTTGAGGGTCAACTTGACGCGGGTGAACGCATTGATGGCGGACAGGCCCGCCAGCACGCTGGCGAGGACGCTGCCTAGCAGAAAGGCGCCGGAGCCTGAGAGGCGGCGGTCATCGAACTCCAGCGTCGCGTCGATCCCTGACGTGAACGCGATCCGTCCAGGAACCGGCGCCCGCGCCACGCCCGGTTCCAGACGCACATCGGTGAGGCGCTCGATCACGGCGCGGCTTGCCGCCGTGTCAGCGCTCTCGTAGAGCGCCAGCATTTCCTTCAGGGCGTCGAGGGAGGCGCCGTCATCGGCCATCGACAGGAAGTTCAGGTTCAGGTGGGAGACGAGGCGCCACAAGGCGCCGGGCCCTCTGCGGCTCCGCAGCGGACGGGTCGGCGCGGACAGGCACCTGCAGCTTTTCACGGCCCGCTGGCCGGTGATCTTCATTTCAGGACGGCCGTCG
>CAINOV010000069.1 GCA_903851655.1 uncultured Caulobacterales bacterium | reverse complement strand
TGCGCCCCAGATCATATTTACGACGATGAAGACTCCTAGAACCGGCAAACAGAGCACCCAGATGAACGGCTCACCTGTGACCGGGACATCGACACCGTCAGAAGTGTTCCGCCAACCTCGCATCGCGAGCGCGAGATATGCCGCAACGCCGATCAAATTCAGCCCGAGGAGCGTCAGCCCAGGTTCGACCTTCATCGTGTAAAGTTAGCTCAGCGGATGGCAGACATCCACCCACCCCCGACGTTCACGACGTCGGCTTCGGGGCCCGAGGACCGTGGCCGGCTGGCGGTTGAACGGGGCGAGGCGTCCGTTCCCCGCGGCCAGCCCGGCGCTTGCCAAGCTCCGGGGGGCGGCTACAGTTGGCGCAACAACAGACATCCCAATGTCGACCGAGGACGCGCCCCGATGGATCTAGCCTTCAAACCCGAACACGCCGCCTTCCGCGCCGAGGTGCGGGCCTGGATCGAAGCCAACTTTCCCCAGGCAATCCGGGACAAGCAGGCCACCGGCGAGCATCTCGACAAGGAAGAGATCCTGTCCTGGCACCGCATCCTCTACGCCAAGGGCTGGCTGACGCCGTCCTGGCCGAAGGAATATGGCGGGACGGGCTGGGATCCGGTGCAGCGCTACATCTGGTCCGAGGAGCTGGCCCGGGCCAATACCTGCCAGCCATCCTTCGGCCTCGGCATGATCGGGCCGGTGCTCTACACCTTCGGCACGGCGGCGCAGAAGGAAACGCTGCTGAAGCCCACCGTGGCCGGGGACATCTGGTGGTGCCAGGGCTATTCCGAGCCGGGCGCCGGTTCTGACCTGGCGGGCCTGTCGACCCGGGCGGAGCGCTTCACCGGCGAGGACGGCAAGGACTATTACCGGGTCAACGGCCAGAAGACCTGGACCACCCAGGGCCAGTTCGCCGACTGGGGCTTCTTCCTCGTCCGCACCGATCCCTCGGCCAAGAAGCAGGAGGGGATCACCTTCCTGCTCATCGACATGAAGACCCCTGGCGTCTCGGTGCGGCCGATCATCACCATCGATGGCGGCCATGAGGTGAACGACACCTTCCTCGACAATGTCATCGTGCCGGTGGAGAACCGGATCGGCGAGGAGAACAAGGGCTGGACCGTGGCCAAGTTCCTGCTCGGCCACGAGCGGACGGGCATCGCCGGCGTGGCCCGCTCCAAGCGGGGGATCGAGCGTCTGCGCGAGGTGGCCGGCGGGGTGGAGGGTGACGACGGCGCGCCGCTGATCCGCGATACCAGCTTCCGGCGCAAGATCGCCGAACTGGAGATCGACCTGGCGGCCCTGGAATACACCGAACTGCGAACCCTGGCGGGAGAAAGCAGCGGCCGCGGCCCAGGGCCGGAGGCCTCGCTGCTCAAGGTGCGCGGCACCGAGATCGGCCAGCGGCTGACGGAGCTGACCCTGGAAGCCGCCGGCCACTATGGCGCGCCCTATTTCCGCGGCTTCCCGAAGGAGGGCGGCAACGCCCAGTCCATCTCCCCCGACTTCGCCTTCAAGGCGGGGCCGACCTATTTCAACATGCGCAAGACCTCGATCTTCGGCGGCTCCAACGAGATCCAGCGGAACATCATGGCCAAGGCTGTGCTTGGCCTCTGATCGCGATCCCTTGCCGGGGGCTGGACAGGTCCGGCCGCGCCCCGTAGCTAGGCGCCGGCCCGACCGCCGGGCGAACTTGGGGATGTCAGATGCAGTATTCCGAACTGGGCCGCACCGGCCTCAGGGTGTCGCGCGTGTGCCTGGGCACCATGACCTGGGGCGAGCAGAACACCGAGGCCGAGGGCCACGCCCAGATGGACTACGCGCTCGAGCGCGGGATCAACTTCTGGGACACGGCCGAGATGTACGCGGTCCCGCCGAAGCCGGAGACCCAGGGCGCCACGGAGCGGATCATCGGGACCTGGTTCGCGTCGCGCGGCCAGAGGGACAAGGTGATCCTGGCCACCAAGATCGCCGGCCGCAGTCCCATGTCCTGGACCCGGGACAACCAGTCCATCACCCGGCATACGGCGGAGCAGATCGACGAGGCGGTGGAGAAGTCGCTGAAGCGCCTGCAGACGGACTATATCGACCTCTATCAGCTGCACTGGCCGGACCGGGCGATCCGGGTGTTCGGCGGCATGACCTATCAGGACTACGCCGACGATTACGAGCCGTTCGAGGCCATCCTCGAGAACCTCGACCGGCATGTGCAGAAGGGCAACATCCGCCACATCGGCGTCTCCAACGAGACCGCCTACGGGGTGATGAAGTTCGTGGCCGAGGCGGAGCGTCGGGGCCTGCCCCGGATCGCGTCGATCCAGAACGCCTACAACCTCGTGAACCGCACCTTCGAATATGGCCTGGCGGAGATCGCCCTGCGGGAGCAGGTCGGCCTGCTGGCCTATTCGCCTCTGGCCCAGGGCTATCTGACGGGGAAGTATTCCGGCGGCGCCTTGCCCCCGGGCTCGCGCAAGCAGCTGTTCAACCGGCTGCAGCGCTATGAGGGGCCGGGAGCGGCGACGGCCATGGAGTCCTACTTCGCCCTGGCCCGGGAGCTGGGCGTGCGGCCCGAGACCCTCGCGCTGAAGTTCTGCGACACGCGGCCGTTCGTGACCTCGACCATCATCGGGGCCACGTCCATGGAGCAGCTGCAGGTCTGCGTGGACGCCTTCGACATGCCCTGGACCCAGGCCAACTCCGACCGGGTGGACGCCCTGCACGAGGCCCAGCCGAACCCCTGTCCGTAGGAGCGGGGCAGATCAGCCCCGCGGCGGCTCGATCGCCGTCGCGTGGCCGCCCTGGCGATAGATGACGCCGCCCTTCATCACGAAGGACACCTTGCGGAACTGGGACGGGTCGGCGAGGGGGTCGCCGTCCATGGCCACCAGATCCGCCAGACGGCCGGGCTGGACCGTCCCGACGCTGTCCGATGCGCCGAGCAGTTCCGCGGCGCTGCGGGTGGCGGCGGCCAGGGCGGCGCGGGGCGTCATGCCGTTCTCGATCAGGAGCTGGAACTCCAGGGTGTGGTCGCCCTCGCCGAGGTCGGAGCCGAGGGCGATCTTCACTCCGGACTTGATCGCCAGCGGCAGGTTGCGCTTGGGCAGCAGGTCGTTGGCCATCTCCTTGGGGGCCGTGCCCGGCGCCAGCAGCTCCGGATGGTCCCGGGCCACCACGTAGAAGGTGTCGAACACGCTCAGCGTCGGCACCAGGAAGGTCCCGTGGGCCTTCATCAGGGCGAAGGTCTGTTCCGTGGCGAAGGACCCGTGCTCCACGGAATCCACGCCGGCGCGCACCGCGTTCTCGATGGCGTCCGCGGGATAGATGTGGGCGGCGACCTTCATCCCCAGGCCGTGCGCAGTCTCCACCGCCACGCGCATCTCCTCGTTGGTCATGAGCTGCAGGTGTGGATTGTCGCCGGTGGAGGCGATGCCGCCGGACGGCATGATCTTGATCAGGTCCGCCCCGCGGCGGCGGTGCTCGCGCACCCGGGCCCGCGCCGCGTCGGGGGAATCGACGATGCCGAGGTCCCAGCCCGGATGGCTGAGGGCGGGGTCCAGACCAGACCGCGGATCGCCGTGACCGGCGGTGGGGCCCAGGGGCTCCAGCGCCACCCACATCCGCGGACCGGGCGTCTGGCCGGCGTCGATGGCGTGCTTGAGGGACACCGATTCGTCGCCGCCGCCCACGTCGCGCACGGTGGTGAACCCCTGCTGCAGCAGGGCGCTGGCGAACACGGCGCCGTCAAAGGCCCGGTCGATGGCCGAATGGGTCACCCAGTCCTCGGTGGCGTTGGTCCGGCTCGGCAGTTTGGCGGTGATGTGGACGTGACAGTCGATGAAGCCCGGCGCGACGGTGGACTGGCTGAGGTCCACTACCTCTGCGCCCGGCGGCGTGACGAAGCCGTCGGACACCGCGCTGATCCGGCCCTCGTGCACCAGGATGGTCACGTGGCGGCGCGTCGTCTCCGAAACGCCGTCCAGCAGCGCGCCGGCGTGCACCGCAATGTCCGCGGCGCTCGCGGCCGAACAGCCGAGCAGCGTCGCAACGCCCGCGATGAGACCAAGGCGAATCGACATGTGGGAACCCTTGCTGATGAGGAGAGCCTGCAACGGACACCATCTGCGCCGCCGCCGCAAGCAGCGGGCGGAGGCTCAAGGCCCGCAGTCTCGTCAGGCGCCTGCGCCGGTCGCAGCTGACGTCGTATCGAGGCGCAGGCGCCACCAGCCGTCGTCCTCGGCTGCGAAGCCCGCCTCGCGGAACAGGTTGCGGACGGGCGTGTTGCGATCCGTCGGGAGGATCTGTCCGCGCAGGACCGCGCCCGTGGTCGCCGCCTGCGCCGCGACGGCGGCCAGGAGGTCCCGCTCCACCTTCAGTCCTATCACCCGGCAGCTCATGGCGAAGCCGGTGATGACCCCTTCCTCCAGCACCGCCGCGCCGGACAGGCCGTGGTCCCCGTACCGATCGCTCACATGCAGGGCGAACACGCCGCCTCGGGACGGGTCCAGGCGGGACAGCTCTCCCACGGAATAGGTCCGGCCGGTGGTGTTGAACTGGGTGGTGCGCTGGAACAGCTCCACCACCCGCTCCAGCCGGGCGGGATCGGTGAGGCGCTCGATCCGGGACTGGACATTGAGGGCCTTCAGGAAGTCGCCTTCGTCCACATAGGTCGCCCGGGCCTCGGTCCGCCTCAGCTGGGCCTTGACCAGGTCGGTGCGCCCGGCCGCTTCGGCGGTGACCCGGGGCAGCTGCAGGCGAGGATCGGTCAGCAGCCGGCGGCGGAGTTCGAACAGGTTCTCGCCCCACACCTCGACCGCCGGCAGCCGCTCGCGCACCCGCTCCCGCTCGACGGGATTGTCGTCGATGAACAGGAAGGCGTCGAGCTTGAAGCCGAGCTCCTCGGCGATCGAGGTGATGTTCTCCGACTTGTCGCCCCAGTTGATCCGGGTGGTCACGAAATCGTCCAGGGTGAGCAGCCGGTCCTTCGGATAGTGGTCCGGATAGGTCCAGAGGTTCCGGACCACGGCGTCGTCGTTCTTCGAGACGCAGGCCAGGACCACGCCCCGGGATTTCAGGGTCTTGAGGGCTTCATGCAGGCCGAACCACAGGCCGATATAGCTGTACTGTCCGCTGATCTCCGGCGCCCAGGCGAAGGGCGCGCCGGTTTCGGCGATCACCCCGGGCCACAGGGTCCCGTCCAGGTCCAGGATCACGCATTTCTTCCGGTCCCGGCCCGTCAGGGTGAAGAGGGCGTCCACATGGGCCCGGGCCATCAGCGCCTCACGCCCATAGGGGTCGTCGTTCAGGGGGGCGGCCAGCTGGGTCAGGTCGGGAAACTGGCCGAACACCGCCGCGCGCTCCGCCTCCGGGCGCTGCAGCATCCAGCCGGGAGACCCGAAGTGGGTGAAGCCCACCAGCCCGTCATCGACGAAGCGCTCCGATCCCGCCGCGTTCAGCGTGGCGGCGGTGTCGACGACGTGGACGTCCTCGAACCCTTCGGCCAGCTCCGCGAGGGCCAGGTTGGTCCGGCGGAAGCGGTTCCGGTGACTGTGCGGCCCCCGGTCGGCCATCCCCAGCGGCTGAACCGTGGGTTCCGGCAGATTGTCCAGCAGGATCGGCTTGTCGGTGACGCCGCGGAGCGCCGCCAGCACGTTGCGGGCCTCCATCACATACATCCAGCTGGGATCGCCGCCCGTCTCCTCCGGCGTTCCCAGGATCACGGCGCGGCGGGCGCGAAGGGCGCCGATGATGATGGCGTCGTGCGGACGCTCCGCCGCCAGGCTGACGTCGTCCACAAAGCCGGCGGCGATCCGCAGGTCCAGTCCCCGGCGTTCGCCCTCCTTCCGCAGGAAGTCCGCCTCCATCTGGATGTCGCATTCCCCCAGCAACAGGATGTCGAGCCGCTGGGCCCCGCCCTTCAGGGCGCTGACGCCCAGGGCCTCGCCCGCCGCCCAGGCGGGGAGGGCGCCTTCGGAGCGGCTCCGGCGGTAGCGCTGCAGCAGGTCGTCGGGGTCCCGACCGTGGGTGGCCGACAGCTCGGTGGCGATGTCGCTCAGCTCTTCCTCCGGCGACCGCTCGGTGATCAGGCCCCGGTCCATCAGATTGGCCACGGTGTTCAGCACCAGGTCCTGCGGATAGCCCAGGGCCTCGACCAGGGGCGCCATGTCCTCCGGCATGGTCCGGGGGCGGCCGAAATAGTCGAGGATCCGGGCGATGTCGCCGTCGATGGTCAGTCGCAGGTGGCTGACGGCGTGGATCGCCAGGAACCGGCTTTCCCCAAGGGGCAGGAGGTGCACGAAGCGGGAGCGTGAGAGAATCATGGGGCGTCCTTGGCTGCGGCCAGAGCCTGCGACACCGCCGTTGCGGCATGGTTAACGCCTCGGGAATGATTTTGCCGGACCCTCACCGCAGATCGAACCGAAGAGCCGGAGACCCGTCATGACCGAGGCCGCATCCTACCGCGTGGGCGACCGTGCGCCGCCCGTGGTTGGCGGCTATGCCGACGGCCGGCTTTTTTCCCTGGAGGCGCAGCTCGGGCGCACGCTGGTGCTCGTGCTGGCGGACGGCGCAGGTCCCGCGCAGCAGGCCGCATGGGCGGCGCTTTGCGCCGGCGGCGCTGAGGCCCTGGCGGCCTGCGAGGCCGAGGCGGCGGTGCTGGTGTCGATGAGCGTGTCGGTGATGACCGCGCACCTCAACCCGCCGACGCCGGGGATCGTCATCGCCCTGCCTGGCGCGGACCTGGCCCCCCTGGGCGGGCAGGGACCGGCTGCGGACGTCCTGATCATCGACCGGGCCGGGCGGATCGCCGAGCGGCTCAGCGCGGCCGATCCGGAGGCGGGTTTCGCGGCCGCGCTGGCGGCGGC
>CAINOV010000068.1 GCA_903851655.1 uncultured Caulobacterales bacterium | reverse complement strand
GGGCTTCTGCACCTGGAGATCATCCAGGAGCGGCTGAGCCGGGAGTTCAATCTCGACCTGATCGCCACGGCCCCCAGCGTGATCTACAAGATCACCCTGACCAATGGCGAGGTTCTGGAACTGCACAACCCCGCCGACATGCCGGATCCCGTGCGGATCGAGAGCATCGCCGAGCCCTGGATCAAGGCCACCATCTTCACCCCCGACGAATATCTCGGCGCCGTGATCAAGCTCTGCCAGGACCGCCGCGGCAGCCAGCGGGAGCTGTCCTATGTCGGCAGCCGGGCGATGGTGGTCTACGACCTGCCCCTGAACGAGGTGGTGTTCGACTTCTATGATCGGCTGAAGTCGATCTCCAAGGGCTACGCCTCCTTCGACTACCAGCTGGAGGAATACCGCACCGGCGACCTGGTGAAGATGTCGATCCTGGTGAACGCCGAGCCGGTGGACGCCCTGTCCATGCTCGTCCACCGCAACCGGGCCGAGGCCCGGGGACGGTCCATGTGCGAGAAGATGAAGGACCTGATCCCGCCGCACATGTTCGTCATTCCGATCCAGGCGGCCATCGGCGGCAAGA
This sequence comes from uncultured Caulobacterales bacterium, assembly GCA_903851655.1. Classification (GTDB taxonomy): domain Bacteria; phylum Pseudomonadota; class Alphaproteobacteria; order Caulobacterales; family Caulobacteraceae; genus CAIMFV01. The sequence continues at coordinate 4,424 of CAINOV010000068.1, read as the reverse complement.
TCATCGCCCGGGAAACCGTCCGGGCGCTGCGCAAGGACGTGACGGCCAAGTGCTATGGCGGCGACGCCAGCCGCAAGCGCAAGCTGCTGGACAAGCAGAAGGAAGGCAAGAAGCGCCTGCGGCAGTTCGGCAAGGTGGAGATCCCGCAGGAGGCCTTCATCGCCGCCCTGAAGATGGACGACGACTGAGCGCGCCGGCGCAACGGTCTGCAGACGCGGAAACGCCCGCCGGTCTGGGAAGGACCGGCGGGCGTCTGTCGTTTCAGGCGTCGGGGATCAATAGGCCCGCTCGACCTGCTCGAGGCGGCGGCTGACGTCGCTCAGCCGGCGATACAGGGCGTCGCGCTCCTCCGGGAACAGGCGCCCGCCGTTGCGCTCGCGCATTTCGTGCTCCTGGTGACGGATGTCATCCAGGCGGTCGCTCAGATGCGCATATTCCCGGGGCGACAGCACGCCGTCGCGGTTGTCCGCATCGATCCGGCGCTTGATGAAGTCGATGCGCTCATGCGGATCCTCCGGCGCGCCGTACCAGAAGTCCCCCGGAGGCGGACCGACATAGCGCGGCGGCGGGGGGGGCGGCGGCGGCGGCGGGGCGTAGTAGTAGCCCGGGGGGCACGGATGATCATTGGCCCGGGCGACGGAGTTGCCGACCAGGGCTCCGGCCAGGCCGCCCAGGATGGCGCCCTCGGTCTTCTGCCGGTGTCCGCTCACCGCGCCGCCGATCACCGCGCCGGCGACGCCGCCGACGACGGTGCCCTCGGTGTTCTGGGCGGAGTTGGACCGGCGGCAGGCCGAATCATAGCTTTGGGCGGAGGCGCCGGTCGCAGCCGAGAGCGCTCCGAGGCTGACGACCGCGGTCATTCCCGCGATCAGGAGTTTCTTGTTCATGGGTTGGCCCTCTTCAGCGCAAACACGAATGTGGAACGTCGAGCGGATATTCGCTCGGACAGATGACGGTGTAGAATATCCATGATGAACGGCGGATGACCGGACGCCCCCTGCTTCATTCATCTTCGCGGCGACAATTTGTCCCGGTCGCGAGGAGGACGGGCCCGCGCCTTTCAGATCAGTCCGGCCAGCGGACTTGAGGGATCGGCGTACATCCGCCGGGGCATCCGGCCCGCCAGATAGGCCTGGCGCCCCGCGATGACCGCATGCTTCATCGCCGTGGCCATCCGGATCGGGTCCCGGGCCTCGGCGATGGCGGTGTTCATCAGGATCGCGTCGCAGCCCAGCTCCATGCCGATGGCGGCGTCCGAGGCGGTGCCGACGCCGGCGTCCACCAGCACGGGCACCGTCGCCTGCTCCACGATCAGGCGGATGTTGACCCGGTTCTGGATGCCCAGTCCCGAGCCGATCGGCGCGCCCAGCGGCATGATGGCCACGGCGCCGGCGGCCTCCAGCTTGCGGGCGTAAACCGGGTCGTCGGTGCAGTAGACCATCACGTCAAAGCCCTCGGCGACCAGCAGCTTCAGGGCGCGCAGGGTCTCCTCCATGTCGGGATAGAGGGTCTTGGGGTCGGAGAGGACCTCCAGCTTCACCAGGGTCCAGCCGCCGGCCTCCCGGGCGAGGCGCAGGGTGCGCACCGCCTCCTCCCCGGTGAAGCACCCGGCGGTGTTGGGCAGATAGGTGAAGCGGTCGGGCTTCACGAAATCCACCAGCATGGGCTGGCTGGGATCGGTCAGGTTCACCCGGCGCACGGCGACGGTGACGATCTCCGCCCCCGCCGCCTCCGCCGCCGCGGCGTTGGTGGCGTAGTCCTTGTACTTGCCGGTGCCGACGATCAGCCGCGAGCGAAAGGTGCGGCCGGCGACAGTCCAGGTGTCATCAGCGGACAAGGGGCGGCTCCGTCTTCAGGAATGTGCGAATGGCTTGCCCGTCTTTAGAGCCGGTCGGCGGGCAAGGCCAGAGCCGTCCGGGGGAAATCCCCCGGCGGGCCGGATCTCAGCCGCCGCCCACGAACTGGACGATCTCGATCCGGTCCCCGTCGGCCAGCAGGGTCGTGTCGTGCAGCGACCGCGGCACGATTTCGAGATTGCGCTCCACCGCCACCTTCCGGCGGTCCAGGCCCAGCGCCAGAACGAGATCCGCGACGGTCGGCGCGCCGTCGAGGCTCCGCGTTTCGCCGTTGACGATAAGTTGCACCCGCACATTCTCCGATCCATAGACAGGTGCTTGTGGCGGTTTGGCCACAGGGATACAAGGGCGCCTTGGAATCGAATGGACCACCACGGGCGAATGCCGAAACCGATCCATGTGCTCAACGGCCCCAACCTGAACCTCTTGGGGTTGCGTGAGCCGCATCTGTACGGGACCACGACCCTGGACGAGGTGCGGGAACGTGTGGAGGCCCGCGCCCGATCCCTCGGCTTCGAGGTGGTGTTTCGCCAGTCCAATCATGAGGGCGTGCTGATCGACTGGATCCAGGCGGCGCGGGTCGAGGCCAGCGCGCTGGTGATCAACCCGGCCGGCTATGGCCATACCTCCATTGCCCTGCTCGACGCGCTGAAGACTTTGACAATCCCCGTCGTGGAATGCCATCTGACCAATCTCGCCGCCCGGGAAGACTTCCGGCGGCATACCTTCGTCTCCCTGGCCGCCACCGGTCAGGTCACGGGCTTCGGCCCGGCGAGCTATGAACTGGCGGTCGAAGCCGCAGCCAGACTGGCCACAAGCCCGTCCGCGGCCCAAGACGCCCAAACCTCAAGGTGACTGAATGAGCTCTCACAAGGATCCGGCGGACGCTCCGGAAAAGCCGAAGGCGCCGGCCGATCCCATCGACACCCGGCTGGTTCGGCGGCTTGCGGACATCCTCAAGGACACCGGACTGACCCAGATCGAAGTGGAACGGGGCGACCTGAAGATCCGCGTCGCCCGGGAGGTCACGGTCGCCTCCCCCCAGACCCTCTACGCCGCAGCGCCGCCGATGGCGCCCCCCGCCCCCGTGGCCGCCCCCGCGACGCCCGTGGCAGCCGCCGCGCCTGAAGCCCCCGCCGCGCCGGTGGTCCGCGCCGGCGATCTGGTGAAGTCTCCCATGGTGGGGACCGTCTATCTGCAGCCGCAGCCGGGCGCGGAGCTGTTCGTCAAGGTGGGCGACACCGTGGCCCAGGGCCAGACCCTGATGATCATCGAAGCCATGAAGACGATGAATCCGGTTCCGGCGCCTCGCGCCGGCAAGGTGGTCGAGCTTCTGGTGGGCGACAGCCAGCCCGTCGAGTTCGGCGAGCCGCTGATCGTTCTCGAATAGGCCGCCCGCCATGTTCGACAAGATCCTGATCGCCAACCGGGGTGAGATCGCGCTCCGGGTGCACCGGGCGTGCCGGGAAATGGGCATCGCCACCGTGGCCGTCCATTCCGAGGCCGACGCCGGCGCCATGCACGTGCGGCTGGCGGACGAAAGCGTCTGCATCGGTCCCGCGTCCGCGGCCAAGAGCTATCTGAACATCCCCTCGATCATCGCCGCCTGCGAGATCACCGGCGCCCAGGCCGTCCATCCGGGCTATGGCTTCCTGTCCGAGAACGCCCGCTTCGCCGAGATCATCGAGGCCCACGGCCTCACCTTCATCGGCCCCCGTCCCGAACATATCCGGATGATGGGGGACAAGATCACCGCCAAGCAGGCGGCGCGGGACGCAGGGATTCCCGTGGTGCCCGGCTCCGACGGCGGGATCGCCACCGACGAGGAGGCCATCGCCGCGGCCGAGGCGATCGGCTTTCCCGTCCTGATCAAGGCGGCCTCCGGCGGCGGCGGCCGGGGCATGAAGGTGGCCAAGGATCGCGACGGCCTGCTCGAGGCGGTCTCCACCGCAAGGTCCGAGGCCGCGGCGGCCTTTGGCGACGGCACGGTCTACATGGAGCGCTATCTCCAGAAGCCCCGCCACATCGAGATCCAGGTAATCGCCGACAGCCACGGCAATGTCTGCCATCTGGGCGAGCGGGACTGCTCCCTGCAGCGCCGCCATCAGAAGGTGCTGGAGGAGGCGCCCTCCCCGGCGCTGGACGCCGCGGGCCGGGAGAAGATCGGCCAGATCGTCGTCGAGGCCATCCGCAAGATCGGCTATCTGGGCGTGGGCACCATCGAGTTCCTGTACGAGGACGGGGAGTTCTTCTTCATCGAGATGAACACCCGCCTGCAGGTGGAGCATCCGGTGACCGAGGCCATCACCGGCATCGACCTGGTGCGCGAGCAGATCCGCATCGCCGCCGGTCTGCCCCTGTCCTTCACCCAGGCGGACATCGTGTTCGAGGGGCATTCCATCGAATGCCGGATCAACGCCGAGAACCCGCGCACCTTCACGCCGTCTCCCGGCCAGGTCACGGACTTCCATGCGCCGGGCGGCCTGGGGGTGAGGCTGGATTCGGCGCTCTACGCCGGGTACGTGATCCCGCCCTATTACGACAGCCTGGCGGGCAAGCTGATCGTCC
>CAINOV010000067.1 GCA_903851655.1 uncultured Caulobacterales bacterium | reverse complement strand
GAGGTCATTGCCCTCGCGGGTGCGCTCACCCACGCCGGCCAGCACGGAATAGCCGCCATAGGCCTTGGCGATGTTGTTGATCAGCTCCTGGATCAGCACGGTCTTGCCCACGCCCGCCCCGCCGAACAGGCCGATCTTGCCGCCCTTGGTGTAGGGGCAGAGCAGGTCGATGACCTTGATGCCGGTGACCAGCACTTCGGCGGTGGTGGTCTGCTCGTCGAAGGCCGGGGCCTCGGCGTGGATGGAGCGATGGAACTCGGTGTTGATCGGGCCGGCTTCGTCGATCGGGTCGCCGATGACGTTCATGATGCGGCCCAGCGTCGCCGGCCCCACGGGCACGGTGATCGGGCCGCCGGTGTCGGAGACGGGCGCGCCGCGGACCAGACCCTCGGTGGTGTCCATGGCGATGCAGCGCACGGCGTTCTCGCCCAGGTGCTGGGCCACTTCCAGCACCAGGCGGAAGGGCTTGCCCGTCTTCTGGTCGGTGTTGGTGGTTTCCAGCGCGTTGAGGATCGCCGGCAGATAGCCGGAGAATTCCACGTCGACGACGGCGCCGATGATCTGGGCGATCTTGCCCTCGGCCACGCCCTTGGCGGCGGGGGTGGCGGCTTTGGTTTTCTTAGCGACGGCCATGGGGACCTCGGACCTGTATTCTGAGCGGTGAACGGGAACGGCGGGAGAGACCTAGAGGGCCTCTGCGCCGGAGATGATTTCGATGAGTTCCTTGGTGATCTGCGCCTGACGGGAGCGGTTGTACTGCTTGGTCAGGCTGGTGATCAGGTCACCGGCGTTGCGGGTGGCGTTGTCCATGGCCGTCATCTGGCTGGCGTAGAAGCCGGCCTTGTTCTCGAGGAGGGCGGACAGGATCTGAACGCGGAGATTGGCGGGCAGAAGCGTTTCGAGGATCGCCGCCTCGTCCGGCTCGTAGGTATAGACGCCGCCCTTCAGGTCCGGCGCGGCCCCAAGACCATCGGCCGCATTGACCACGGCGGGGATCAGCTGCTGGGCCGTCGGCACCTGGCTGACGATGTTCTTGAAGCGGGAATAGAACAGGGTGACCACGTCGGCCTCGCCGGCCTCGAAGGCCTGCAGGATGCGGGCGGCGATGGGCTCGGCGGAGCTCAGCTTCAGCACCTTTTCCTGCGACATGTCGAAGGTGGCGATGATGGCGTCGGGGAACAGGCGGCGCAGCGGGGCCACGGTCTTGCGGCCGACGCAAAGGATCTTCACCTCCTTGCCGGCGGCCTTCAGCTCGTAGATGCGCTCCCGCGCGGCGCGCACCACCGAGGAGGAGATGGCGCCGGCCAGACCGGAGTCCGCGGCCGCCACCACCAGCAGGTGCTTCTGGTCGCGGCCGGTACCGGCCAGCAGCACGGGGGCACCGGGTCCGGTGACGCTCTTCGCCAGGTTGGCGATGACGCTGGCCATCCGCACCGCATAGGGGCGGGCGGCCTGGGCAGCGTCCTGGGCGCGGCGACCCTTGGCCGCCGCCACCATCTGCAGGGCTTTCGTGATCTTCTGCGTGGACTTCACGCTTCCGATCCGATTGCGCATTTCCTTCAGGCTGGCCATCTGGCTTCAGGCTCCAGTGATCAGGCGAAGGTCTTGCCGAAGTCGGCCAGGGCGTCCTTCAGCTTGGCTTCAAGCTCGGGGGACAGGGCCTTGGTGGTGCGGATGCCCTCCAGCAGCTCCGGCGACGCGGTCTTGATGCGCGACAGGAGCTCGTCCTGGTAGCGGCCGATCTTGGAGACCTCGACGGTGTCGAGATAGCCGCGGGTGCCGGCATAGATCACCACCACCTGCTCCTCGACCGCCAGCGGCGAGTACTGGGGCTGCTTCAGCAGTTCCGTCAGGCGCTGGCCGCGGGCCAGCAGCTTCTGGGTGGAGGCGTCCAGGTCCGAACCGAACTTGGCGAAGGCCGCCATTTCCCGGTACTGGGCCAGCTCGCCCTTGATGGCCCCGGCCACCTGCTTCATCGCCTTGATCTGGGCCGAGGAGCCCACGCGGGACACGGACAGGCCCACATTCACCGCCGGGCGGATGCCCTGGTAGAACAGGTCGGTCTCGAGGAAGATCTGGCCGTCGGTGATGGAGATCACATTGGTCGGGATATAGGCCGACACGTCGTTGGCCTGGGTCTCGATCAGCGGCAGGGCGGTCAGAGAGCCCGAGCCATTGTCCTCGTTCAGCTTCGCAGCCCGCTCCAGCAGGCGGGAGTGGAGGTAGAACACGTCGCCCGGATAGGCTTCGCGGCCCGGCGGGCGGCGCAGCAGCAGGGACATCTGGCGATAGGCCACGGCCTGCTTGGACAGGTCGTCATAGATGATCAGGGCGTGCATGCCGTTGTCGCGGAACCACTCGCCCATGGCGCAGCCCGAGAAGGGCGCCAGGAACTGCAGCGGCGCCGGCTCCGACGCCGTGGCGGACACGACGATGGTGTAGTCCAGGGCGCCGTTTTCCTCGAGGGTCTTGACGATCTGGGCGACGGTGGAGCGCTTCTGGCCGATGGCCACATACACGCAGTAGAGCTTGGCGCTCTCGTCCGTGCCGGCGTTGATCGCCTTCTGGTTCAGGATGGTGTCGATGGCCACGGCGGTCTTGCCGGTCTGGCGGTCGCCGATGATCAGCTCCCGCTGGCCGCGGCCGACGGGGATCAGGGTGTCGATGGCCTTCAGGCCGGTCTGCACGGGCTCGTGCACCGACTTGCGGGGGATGATGCCGGGGGCCTTCACGTCCACGCGGCGACGCTCCGCCACGTTGGTCAGGGGGCCCTTGCCGTCGATGGGCTCGCCCAGCGGGTTCACCACGCGGCCCAGCAGGCCCTTGCCCACCGGCACGTCCACGATCTCGCCCAGACGGCGGACCTCGTCGCCTTCGCGGATGGCCCGGTCCTCGCCGAAGATCACGACGCCGACATTGTCCCGCTCCAGGTTCAGGGCCATGCCCTTCACATTGGCGGACGGGAACGACACCATCTCGCCCGCCTGGACCTTGTCGAGGCCGTGCACGCGGGCGATGCCGTCGCCCACCGACAGCACCTGACCCACGTCGGAGACGTCGGCCTCGGCGCCGAAGCCGGCGATCTGGGACTTGAGGATGGCCGAAATCTCGGCAGCGCGGATGTCCATGGTCGGTTGCTCTTGTTCTGGCAGATTGGGGTCTGGCGGAAAGGGGTGCGGTCTCAGGCGGGCCGGATCAGGCGCGCTTGAGGGCGAACTTCAGGGAATCAAGCTGGGACTTGAGGGAGGCGTCGAACAGGCGGGAGCCGACGCGGACCTTGATCCCGCCCAGGATCTTGGGGTCGACGACGGTGGTGATCTCGGGATCCTTGCCCAGCGCCGTGCGCAGGGAGGCGGCGACGCCCTTCTTCTGGGCGGCGGTGAGGGCCATGGCGGTGGTCACCTCTGCGGCGACGGCGCCCCGGCGCTCGGCGGCGAGGCGGCGGAACTCGGCGACCACCATGGGCAGCGCGCTGGCGCGGTTGTTGCGGCACAGCACGCCGATGAACTTCAGGGTCACTTCGCTGACGCCGGCGGCGGTGGCCACGGCGGTCAGGCCGGCGGCCTTCTGGTCGCTGGTGAAGGTCGGCGAGGTCAGGACCCGGTTCAGGTCCGCGCTTTCCACGCGCAGGGCCTCGAGACCGTTGAGATCGGCCTCCACCGCGGGGATGGCGCCGGCCTCGTCAGCCAGCTCGAACAGGGCCACGGCGTACCGCGCGCCCACATCAGCGTTTCTGGAGTCGTCCGACACGAATAGACACCACCTGGTTCAGGTTGGCGGCCGCCGCTTCCCGGAAGGGAATCACAGCGACCGCTAAAAGCTTGAAAGCGCAGAAAAATCCACGCAGGGTCAGGGGTATGGGCCAAGGCCCCCCGCCCGAAACCGGCGCGGTCTTAGCATGGGGTTTTCGGCGCCGCAACCGGATGGACGGGAAAGCTTTGCGCCGTTCCCGGCGAATGGCGGCGCAGCGCGGGTTCGGCTAGACTGAAGGGGCGTCAACCGGCCAAGGACCCTCGCCCCATGCGCTACCAGCTCACCGGCACCACCATGCAGACCGTGGAGATCGAACTCGCCGCCGGCGAGACGGTCTACAGCCAGACCGCCACCATGGCCTGGATGAGCGATCGCGTGCGGATGCACACCAATACCGGCGGCGGCCTGTTCGCCGGCATCGCCCGCAGCTTCACCGGCGGCAGCTTCTTCATCACCGATTTCAGCGTCGACGCGGGCCTGGGCCGGGTGGCCTTCGCCCCGCGGTTTCCCGGCTCCATCGTTCCGGTGACCCTGGCCCCCGGCCAGTCCCTGATCTGCCGCAAGGAGACCTTCCTGTGCGCGGAGAAGACGGTCTCGCTGGAGCTCGCCTGGCAGCAGCGCATCGGCGCCGGCTTCTTCGGCGGGGCGGGCTTCATCCTGCAGCGGGTGACGGGGCCGGGCACGGTGTTCCTGGACCTGTCGGGGGAGGTGGTGACCAAGGAGCTGGCCCCCGGAGAGCGCCTGTTCGTCCATGCCGGCCATGTGGGGGTCCACGAGCCGACGGTGTCCTTCGACATCCAGATGGTGCCGGGCTTCCGCAACATCCTGTTCGGGGGGGAGGGCCTGTTCCTGGCCACCCTGACCGGTCCGGGCAAGGTGCACCTGCAGTCCATGCCGATCATGAACCTGGCCGAGGAGATCGCCCACTACCTCCCCGGCAGCCCCGACCGCTCCGGCGGCGGCGGCGGCGCCCTGGGCGCCATCGGCACCAGCGCCGTGGTGGGCGGCCTGCTGGGCGGGCTGTTCGGCGGGGATAACTAGCCCCCACCCCCCTCTCACGCCGTCATTCCCGGGCGAAGACCCGGGAACCTGGGTCAGGATACAGCGCCATATCCGGATGGAGGTTCCCGCCTCAAGGGCGGGAATGACAGCTAAATAATTGTTTTATATAAATATCGTCAT
>CAINOV010000066.1 GCA_903851655.1 uncultured Caulobacterales bacterium | reverse complement strand
GAATTGAAGCCCCGGTAAACGGCGGCCGTAACTATAACGGTCCTAAGGTAGCGAAATTCCTTGTCGGGTAAGTTCCGACCTGCACGAATGGCGTAACGACTTCCCCACTGTCTCCAGCATGGGCTCAGTGAAATTGAATTCCCCGTGAAGATGCGGGGTTCCCGCGGTCAGACGGAAAGACCCTATGAACCTTTACTGCAGCTTCGCCTTGGCGTTAGCAACAACATGTGTAGGATAGGTGGGAGGCTATGAAACCGGGGCGCCAGTCTCGGTGGAGCCATCCTTGAAATACCACCCTTATTGTTGTTGACGTCTAACCGCGGCCCGTTATCCGGGTCCGGGACATGGCGTGGCGGGCAGTTTGACTGGGGCGGTCGCCTCCCAAAGTGTAACGGAGGCGCGCGATGGTAGGCTCAGAGCGGTCGGAAATCGCTCGATGAGTGCAATGGCATAAGCCTGCCTGACTGCGAGACTGACAAGTCGAGCAGAGTCGAAAGACGGCCATAGTGATCCGGTGGTTCTGCGTGGAAGGGCCATCGCTCAACGAATAAAAGGTACTCTAGGGATAACAGGCTGATTTTGCCCAAGAGTCCATATCGACGGCAAAGTTTGGCACCTCGATGTCGGCTCATCACATCCTGGGGCTGGAGCAGGTCCCAAGGGTTCGGCTGTTCGCCGATTAAAGTGGTACGTGAGCTGGGTTCAGAACGTCGTGAGACAGTTTGGTCCCTATCTGCCGTGGGTGTACGAAGCTTGAGAGGATCTGTCCCTAGTACGAGAGGACCGGGATGGACAGACCTCTGGTGGACCTGTCGTGGCGCCAGCTGCGCAGCAGGGTAGCTAAGTCTGGAATAGATAACCGCTGAAAGCATCTAAGCGGGAAACTAACCTCAAAACAAGGCTTCGCTGAGAGTCGTGGTAGACCACCACGTTGATAGGCCGGGTGTGGAAGCGGGGCGACCCGTGTAGCTAACCGGTACTAATAACTCGATCGGCTTGATCGTTCCTCAGTAAAGCCCATGCGCGGCGACGAAGTCGTCGCTGTCGTGAGCTTTGTTACTCAGACAATGTCGTTCATTATCCGTCTTGCTGACCTGGTGGCTATGCCGGGGAGTCCCCACCCGATCCCATTCCGAACTCGGTCGTTAAGCTCCCCTGGGCCGATGGTACTTCGTCTTAAGGCGCGGGAGAGTAGGTCGCCGCCGGGTCTGCAAGACGGATAATGAGCAATGGTTTCAAGTCACCCTTCATCACATTACGTGCTTGCCGCGGGGTGGAGCAGCCCGGTAGCTCGTCAGGCTCATAACCTGAAGGTCACAGGTTCAAATCCTGTCCCCGCACCCACCATCACCCCACAGGCTGTCATGGCCCGTGGGGTTTTGTGTGTCTGGACCCGGTCGCACAAGGCGCAGGTCTGCCGGTTTCAGGTGTCTGGCGCCTGTTGACGGTCACGCCCGCTGGGCCGGCGCCCCGGCGCGGCGCGCCGCCGCCCGCAACAGGGTCAGTCCGCGGTCGGCCCCGCGATGCGGCCATAAACCGCGATCACGATCAGCGGCGCTCCAGTCAGCAGGCCGAAGCCGACCGTGAGCCGGAACACGAGGGCGATGAGGCTGGCCTGCAAGAGCGCGGACGAGCCCGTGTCCACAGACGCCAGCTTCATGAGCACCATGATGAGGTCATAGATGGCTTGCGCGAGGGAATAGACCCCCACCGTGCGCACTCCCGCGCCAAACACACTGCGTCCCGTCATCGACACCTCCCGCGTCCGTCCACCACCCGTGGATTGCCGAATCCTACACGACACTCGATCCTGAATTCGGCGTTGCGCCGTGCGTCCGGTCCTGGCCCGGGATCTGGCGCCCCGGCTGGACCCCCGCCCTGAGCGGGCGCGCCGCCGGGCGTGGCGCCGCCGTGCGCCTTGCCGGTGACCGGAAAAGCCCTAGTCTCCGATGCGGAATCGGGGAGACACGACATGGCGCAGCTCGGCGGAGCGAAGGTGGTGGTGGTGGGCGGCGCGTCCGGCGTCGGATTCGCCGTGGCGGCTGCGGCGCGGGCGGCAGGCGCGGAGGTGGTGATCGGCTCCAGCCAGCCCGCCCGGATCGCCGCCGCCGCCGCGCGGCTCGGCGCAGGCGCCCAGGGACGCGTCGTCGATGTGAGGGACGAGGCGTCGGTCGCCGCTTTCTTTGACGCCACCGGGGGATTTGACCACCTGGTGTTCACCGCAGGTGACTGGGGGCAGATGCGCGGCCCGACCCGGGATCTCGATGTGGAGGCCAGCAAGGCGCGCATGGAGGTGCGGTTCTGGGGGGCGGCGCGGGTGGCCAAGCATGCGCTCCGCCAGATCGCCGCAGAGGGATCGATCACGCTGACCAGCGGCATGCTGGCGCACCGCCCCATGCCCGGCGCCCCGCTGACCACAGCCTCGGCCCAGTCCACCGAGGGGCTGGCGATCGGCCTCGCGCGGGACCTGGCGCCGATCCGCGTCAACGCCGTCTGTCTGGGCCTGATCCTGAGCGAGCAGGTCCAGGGTCTGGGCGAGAGCGCCATCAAGGCCTTTACCGGCAACCTGCCGCTGCCCCGCGCGGGCACTGTGGAGGAGGCGGCGGAGGCCTATCTCTACCTGATGCGCGCCACCTATGTGACCGGCCAGGTCGTCCGCGTCGACGGGGGCGGCAGTCTGGTCTGAGGGCGCGAAGGGGGAGGCTATCTGGGCTGCCACAGCTCGATCTTCGTGCCGTCGGGGTCGAGGATCCAGGCGAACTTGCCGTTTTCGTCCTGCTGGCGCTTGAGGATGGCGACGCCTTTGGCCGTCAGTCGCGCAACCATGGCGTCCATGTCGTCCACGGCGAAGTTCAGCATGAACTCCCGGGACGAGCCGGCCAGTTCCTCGCTGTTTTCCGCAAACGGCGACCAGACGGCCATGGGGGGATGGCCTGGCGCGTCGTAGCGCAGGAGGGCGCCGCCCCAGCTCTTCACATCCAGTCCAAGAACGTCCCGATACCAGGCCGAGAGGGCCTTGGGGTCCTTGCTCCTGAAGAACACCCCGCCGACGCCGGTGATATGGCCCGCCGGCTCGGCCCGTGCGGGCGGGGCCATCAACAGCGGCGCGCCGAGGGCGGCCAGCAGCATAGCGTCTCGGATCCGCATCGGCGTCCCCCTGGATTTGGCCCGTAGCCTAAGCGCATGACGGCGGTCGCGGCAATGGCGCGGTCTTCGCCCCGCGCCTCACGCCACGCTGCGGGTGTCGCGGACCCAGGATCGCGCCAGACCGACCGGATGGAATCCGAGGCGCGCATAGAGCCGCCGGGGCCGCTCCGTCGCCAGGGCGCCGAGAAAGATCGTTTCGCACCCTGCGCCGCGCAGGCGATCGACACAGGCCGCGATCAGGGCGGTGGCTATCCCTGTGCGCCGGGCGGAGGGGAGGGTGAACAGGTCGTCGATCATGCCGACGCCGTTGGGCGCCGCGGCGCAGGCGCCACAGGCCACGGCCTCTCCGTTGCGCATGACGAGGCTGTAGGGATAGTCGGCGCCCTTGGCGCGATTGGCCGCCACCCAGGACTCGGCGAAGGCCTGGGAGAGCTCGAGATCGCCGGTCTTGCGTCCCTCGGCCTGATCCAGCATCACCAGATCCTGCAGGAGGACCCAGTCCGCGTCGGTGACGACGGGACGCAGCGTGATCTTCGCCCCTCGGTCCGTCAGATCCCCCTGCAAGGCCATCTGGATGACCAACGGCCGCTCCGCATAGCCCTCGAACGCCAGACGGGCGAGGAAGGCGTCCGGCGTGGACCCGTCGGTGTGCGCGACCCGCCAAGGGTGTGGGACAGGTGTTCGTCCATGGCCGCCGGCACGGCGTCGATCTCGTCCCTGGTCCGCGCCGTGATCCTGTCCGCGTGATTGGCGTCCCAGACCTCGGGATGCGCCGGATTGGCGACGACGTGGCCGTAGGGCGTCGCGACCCGGGAATGACCCAGGCTGCGCTGCCAGCCATAGGCCTCGGCGATGGACCGGGCCGTTTCGCTCGTCACGGGGCGGGTCTCCGGAAGACGGACCGGCGCGCAATCTGCCAGTCCGCCCGCAGGATGACCAGCCTCGGGACGAACGGCCGTTGCGCAGCGCTTGGACCGGGCCGGACGGCGCGGCGGACGGATTGCCATTTCCGCGCCCGTCGCTAGCGTGTGGCCCTCGTTCTGTTCGCCTTTACCGGGACCGCCCCATGCCCTCACGCTGGCTTCTTGTTGCAGCTTCCATTTTCGCCCTGTCCGGAGGTCCGGCGACCGGCTTCGCCGCAGAGCCGGCGACGGTGACCGCGTCCGGCCTTGATCTTGCGGGCCGCAACCTGGCCGTCGCGCCGGGCGACGATTTCTTCGGCTACGCCAACGGCGGGTGGGACAAGGCCACGACGATCCCGGCGGACCGGGCCAGCGACGGGGCCTTCAACAAGCTGGCGGAACTGACGGACCACAGGGTGGCGGACCTGATCCAGGACGCGGCCAAGGCGTCGCCGCCGCCGGGATCGGAGGCGCGCAAGATCGCGGACTTCTATCGCGCCTACATGGATGAGGCGACCATCGAGGCCCGCGGCGTGACGCCACTGAAGCAGGACCTCGCCGCCTATGCCAAGATCCGCACGCGGCGCCAGCTGGCGACGGCGCTGGGACGCACGCTGCGGGCCGACGTGGATGTGCTGAACAATACCAACTACTACACGCCGAACCTGTTCGGCCTTTGGGTGGCCGCCGATCTCGACCAGCCCACCCGCTATTCCGCAACCCTGCTTGTGGGCGGTCTGGGCATGCCCAGCCGGGACTATTATCTGGCGGACGCGCCGCGGATGGAGGTGATCCGCAAACGCTACCTCGCCCATATCGCCCGGGTGCTGAGCCTGGCCGGCTATGCCGACGCCGACGCCCGCGCCGCCCGGATCTTCGCCCTGGAGAAGACCATCGCCGCCGCCCACGCGCCCCTCGACGAGAACGAGGACGTGCGCAAGGGCGACAATCACTGGTCGGCGTCGGACTTCCCGGCGAAGGCCCCGGGACTGGACTGGCGCGCCTATTTCACCGCCGCGGGCCTCGGACGCCGGTCCGATTTCGTGGTCTGGCAGCCGGCCTCCCTGACGGCGATCGCCGCCATCGCCGGGCGCACGCCGCTGCCGGTCTGGCGGGATTACCTCAGCTACAGCCTGTTGAACCGGTCGGCGGACCTGTTGCCCAAGGCCTTTGTCGACGAACGGTTCGACTTCTACGGCAAGACCCTCAGCGGCACGCCGCAGCTGTCGGCCCGATGGAAGCGGGGCGTTCGGGCGACCAACGGCGCCCTGGGCGACGCGGTGGGCAAGCTCTACGCCGCCAGGTACTTCCCGCCGGAGTCCAAGGCCAAGGTCGAGGCGCTGGTGCGCAATGTGATCGCCGCCTTTGACCGGCGGATCGATCACCTCGCCTGGATGAGCGACGCCACCAAGGCCACGGCCAAGGCCAAGTTGCGGGCGCTGAAGGTCGGCGTCGGCTATACCGGGGCGTGGCGGGACTATTCCGCTCTGGTCGTGGATCCGCAGGACGCCCTGGGCAACGCCCGCCGCGCCAGCGACTTCGCCTACCGGCGCGAACTGGCCAAGCTGGACCGGCCGGTGGATCGAGACGAGTGGTTCATGACGCCGCAGACCGTCAACGCGGTTAACCTGCCGGTGCTGAACGCCCTCAACTTCCCGGCGGCGATCCTGCAGCCGCCGTTCTTCGATCCCGACGCATCGGCGGCGGTGAACTATGGCGGCGTGGGCGCCACCATCGGCCACGAGATCAGCCACAGCTTCGACAGCACCGGCGCCCTGTTCGACGATCAGGGGCGGCTCCGCAACTGGTGGACGAAGGACGACTTCGCCCATTTCGAGGCTTCGACCCGGCAACTCGCCGCGCAGTTCGACACCTATCACCCGTTCCCCGACCTGGCGGTGAAGGGACAGCAGACCCTGGGCGAGAACATCGCCGATCTGGCCGGACTGCAGGCCAGCTATGACGCCTTCCAGCAGTCGCTGGACGGGGGACCGGCGCCCGAGCGGGACGGCCTGACCGGCGACCAGCAGTTCTTCCTCTCCTTCGGTCAGAGCTGGCGCAGCAAGGTGCGGGAGCCGGCCCTGCGGCAGCAGGTGCTGACCGATGTCCACGCCCCGGCCCAGTTCCGGGCCCAGACGGTGCGCAATCTCGACGGGTGGTACGCGGCCTTCGACGTCAAGCCGGGCCAGGCCCTCTATCTGGCGCCGGCGGACCGCGTCCGGATCTGGTGAGGCGTTCCCGCCGGGGCGATCAGGCGCGGCGGCGGAGGGGCCCGTCGGCGGCGGGCTCGTCAAAGGTGAACCGCCCGACCAGGGTCACCAGACGCTCGGCCTCCACGGTCAGGCTGCGGCAGGACGCGGCGGAGTCGTCGGCCACCTGGGCGTTCTGCTGGGTGACGGTGTCCAGCTGGGCGATGGCGCGGTTGACCTCCTCAAGGCCGCGCACCTGTTCGGAGGACGAGTCGGCGATGGACTGAACCCTTTCGGTGACGCCGGCAACCTGATCCACGATCTGGTGCAGGGCGGTCCCGGTGGCGCCCACCAGCTTCACGCCGCGCTCGACCCCGGTGGCGGAGTCCTGGATCAGCACCTTGATCTCCTTGGCCGCGGTCGCAGAGCGCTGGGCCAGGGCCCGGACCTCCTGGGCCACCACGGCGAAACCGCGGCCGGCGTCCCCGGCGCGGGCGGCCTCCACCCCCGCATTGAGGGCCAGCAGATTGGTCTGGAAGGCGATCTCGTCAATCACGCCGATGATCTGGTTGATCTGGACGGAGGACTTCTCGATGGCGGCGATCGCAGCAACGGCTTCGCGGACCACGTCGCGGGATCCAGCGGCGTGCTGGGACACCGCGACGGCCATGGACGCCGCCTCCCTGGCGGAGCTGAGGGTCTGGGTCACCGTCGCGGTGATCTCGTCATGGGCGGCGGCGGTCTGCTCCAGCGTTGCGGCCTGTTGCTCCGCGCGGCGACCGAGCTCGTCCGATCCGCGGGCGATGGCCTTGGCGGCGTCCGCCACGATCTGGCTGCTGTCGCCGATTTCCGAAAGGGCCGCGCCCAGCCCCCGGACAGCCTGGTTGAAGTCCATCCGCAGGGCTTTGTAGGCCTCCGGGAAGAACCCGTCGATATTCAGGTCGAGGTGTCCGTCCGCCAGTCCCTGGAGGCGCTGGGCCAGTTGCGTGACGACGCGGGCCTGGTCCTCCGTGGCGACCTTGTGCGCCTGCTCGACCTGGGCCAGACGGGCGTCCGAGGTCTGCTGGTGCAGGACGGCCTCGTCCTCCAGCCGGGCCTTGACGATCGCGGCCTGGCGGAACGCCTCCAGCGACTGGGCAATCTCGCCCAGATCATCGTCCCGGGTCAGGCCGGGGACGGTCAGCTCATGCTCCCCGTGGCGCAGCCGGTCCATGACCTGGCGGATGTCCTTCAGGGGCTGGAACATCCGGCGGGCCAGGGCGAGGGTGACGCCGCCGATCATCGCGGCCAGCACCAGGGACACGCTGGCGATCTGCAGCTGCAGGGCCCGGACCGGCGCCAGGAACTGGTCCTTGGCGACGCCGGCGAACAGGATGCCGATCGGCCGGCCGTCGGACCCGCGGATCGGGTCATAGGCGACGAGATAGCGCTTGCCCAGAATGTCCGCCTCGCCCCGATAGGGTTCGCCGCGGCCCAGAACCGTGT
>CAINOV010000065.1 GCA_903851655.1 uncultured Caulobacterales bacterium | reverse complement strand
GTCTATCTCAATCCGGACGCTGCGCGGCGAGCCGGATTGGTCGCGCGCGGGCTCTCTCGCCTGTTTGGCGTGCGATATCGGATCGGACCGACCCTCGCGTTCGAGGGACGGTCCCGCCGGCTGCCCATTTCCGTGCTGAACCATGCGCCGGAAGCCGCTGAGGTCATCTGGTTCGAGGACAACCCGATCCATCCGCATTGTGACGGCTATGTCAGCATCTGGAGCCTGGCCGCCCCCCGGATCAGTCTTGTGCAGCCCGCAGCGCCAGCCCCGACACGAGACATCACGATCTCCATGACGCCGAACGGTCAGAGAATCGTCAATTTCAACGGTGCAATCGAGGTCGGTGGCCACAGCTATCTGGCGCGCCTTGATCTCGACGATCCCGACTCCCAGGTAAATGCGACCGCCGCCGCCGAACTCTCCGACACCGGCAAGCTTGCCTTGACCGGTGAGTTCCGCATGCATGTGATCCGGTTCGGCGTCGAACGTCCGGTCGAACTGGCGCATCCAGACCATTGGCCGCCCTTCGGCCTCCCGGTCTCCGATGTGTTTGTCCGCCGGGAGAGCCTCGGCGCGACCCCGCCCCCGCAACCGAGCGCCGACCTTGCACACGATCCCGATGAGGTGGCTCCGGTCATCATCAACGGTCGACGGTCGTCCGATAACCGATACGCCTGGATCTCCCTGGGCTACCGCGCCTTGGCCCGCTGCCGCTCCCTCACCTTCGACCGGACCACCCACACCGTCACCCTCGCCTGCGCGGACTGAGCGCCGGACGCAGAAAGGCCCCGGACGCGGACGCCCGGGGCCCTGATGCCTGACCGACCGTGGGGCCGGAAACGCCTTACTTCTTGGACTGGACCGATTCCATCAGGGTGGTGGCGCGCTCGTTGAGCGGCTTGATGGAGTCCTTCACCGCCGCCGAGACGATCTCGGAGGCGTGGTTCAGCTGGGCGATGTAGCTTTCCATGAAGGACTTGGCGAAGCTGGTCTGCAGCTCCACCACTTCCTGCACGCTGCGGGCCGAGGTCAGGGCCTTGGCGGCGGCGGTGTTGTCTTCCACGGACTTCTTGGTGAAGGCCATGGCCTGGGCGCCCAGGGCTTCCGCGCCCTTGGTGGCGGCGGTGACGCTGGCGATCATCGCCTCGAGGTTTTTCTTGGAATGGGTGTTGAGCTCGTTCAGGCTCGCCAGCGACTTGTCGGCGGCGTCCTTGAACGCCTGGTTGCCGGCCGCAGTGACCTGTTCGACCGTCGCCTTGATGTGTTCAGCGCCGTCAGCCATGGAACATCTCCTGAATGGGGGATTGAAGTCGTCGAGGGCGGCGGTGCGACCCGCCAGGAAAGATGCGGACCCGGCGGAAGGCGCCGGGGCACGGGATGGAAAGTGCCCCGAAACAGAGGTTCCGTCAAGAAAAATGGTGCAGTGCACAATGAATTTTTTGTGCAGCGCACCGTCGCCTCTCCGGCGCATTTGTCTGCCCTTTGCCGCAGAATGGTGCATAATGGGCATATAGGCGTGTGCGCTGTTTACCTTAGCGAAAGGTCCGTTGAAGGATGGTAACCGTGATCCTGCGGCGGGGCGCCGCTGGCGCCACCAATCTGACGGGTACAGTGCATGTTTAACCTCTCCCGACTGAGGTCAGGCCTCACCGGCGCGCTCGGAGCTATCGCCGCCTTCGCAGGTGCGGTGTGCGGTCCGACCATGGCCGCCGCCCAGGGCGGGGAAAACCTGTTCCAGCACGAGAAGTACGCCGCGGTCGTGGTCGACGCGAACACCGGGGAGGTGCTCTACGCCCGCCGGGCGGACGAGCCGCGCTATCCCGCCTCGATCACCAAGATCATGACCCTCTATCTGACCTTCGAGGCGCTCGCCACCGGACGGCTGTCGCTCACCGACCGGGTCCCCGTCTCCGTCCACGCCGCCCGGCAGAACCCGTCGAAGCTGGGCGTGCGTCCCGGCGGATCGGTCACCGTCGACCAGGCGATCAAGGCGATCGCGGTGCTGTCGGCCAATGACATCGCCGTGGCCATGGCCGAAAAGATCGGCGGCAACGAGCCGAAATTCGCCGAATTGATGACATTGCGGGCCAAGGAACTGGGCATGGACCGCACCCATTTCGCAAATGCGAACGGCCTGCCCGACCCCCGCCAGATCAGCACCGCGCGGGACATCGCCATCCTGTCCCGGGCGATCATGCGCGACTATCCGCAATACTATGGCTATTTCGGCGTGAAGGACTTCCAGTTCGAAGGCCGCGAGATCACCAACCACAACCACCTGCTGGGCAAGGTGGACGGCGTCGACGGGCTGAAGACCGGCTACACCGCCGCCGCCGGCTTCAATCTGGCCGCCTCGGCCAAGCGCAACGGCAAGCGGCTGATCGCCGTGGTGCTGGGCGGATCGTCCACCGCCGCCCGCGACGAGAATGTGGAGGACCTGATCAATGGCGGGTTCGAGGTGTTCTCCAAGCGCGCCCAGGGCCAGAACATCACCCTGGCCTCCACCCTGCACGAGCCGGCGGATTCCGCCGCCGGGCCGGTCCAGCGGCCGCCGACGGAGATGGGCTCCGCCGACCAGTCGGGGCTGAAGATCGTGCTGGGCGACCACGCCGGCCCGACGCCCATGACCCTGGCCACCCTGCCCCCGTCCCTGGCACGCCCGGACGCCACCGCGCCGGCGACTGCGCCTCCGGGCGCCAACAGCGCCGCCGCCCGGGGCGTGGCCCAGGCCGCCTGCTTCCGCGGCCGGGGTCACCACCGCCGCCGGGTCGCCTGCGCCGCCGCCACCCTGGCCAAGGCCGCCGCCCCCTGCGCCAAGGCCCGTCGCGGTCATCACGCCAAGGCCTGCGCCGCCCGCAAGACCGAAACGGCGGAGGCCGATCCGGCCCCGGCCGGCGGCGCCTACCAGATCCAGGTGGGGGTGTTCGCCTCTCCGTCAGAGGCCAAGGCGCACATGGCCAGCCTGCGCGGCCGGTTCCATACGGTGCTGACCGCCGCGCCCCAGGTGGAGAAGGCCGGCCACGGCAAGTATCGCGCGCGATTCGCCGGCTTCGACCACGCCGACGCGCGGCAGGCCTGCCAGACCCTGGTGTCCAAGGGCGTTCACTGCCTGGTGGTGTCGGGATCCTGACCGGAAGCACCGGTCGGGGCCGGTTGGGGCGTCAGCTCTCGCCGGTCTCGCCGCCCTCGTGCTCGCCGCCGTCATGGTCGTCCAGCGACCAGTGGCGCACCGGCCCCACATCCACATGGACGAAGTCCGAGGTCGGATAATACCCCACCCCGCCGCGGCCCAGCTCCAGGGCCGCCTTGTGCAGGTCCGCCAGTTCGACCCCCGGCGCGCGGATGTCGATGGCCATGCCCTGCATGTGCAGGCTGTGGTGGGCCACCCCGTGGCCATGCCGGGCCAGACGGGCGTTGGTCTTCGGCGAGCGATAGCCGGAAATCACCTGAAAGGGCTGGCCGGTCTCGAGCTTGGCGGACAGGGTGTGCAGCAGGTCCAGCAGCTGGGGGCTGATGGCGTGGACCTGGCCGGTGCGGAAGTCCCGCAGGAACCGGTTCACCGAATGCAGCGCCGGGTGCAGATAGCGCCCATTCTCGAAATAGGTGAGGGACAGCTGCTCCCCCGTATGCAGGTTGTGCAGGTTGACGTGCCGCTCCGGCGGCCCGACGAAGGCCTTGGCCCAGCTGAGGGAGGGCGCCGCCAGACACGGGGTCGCCAGCGCTCCGGCGCCGAGGGAGAAGAGCTTCCGACGATCGATCATCCATTCTCGACGACGCAAGCGCCGACGCCCTGATTTCGCCAATGCGGTGTAAGAGCGGAACGCGAGCCCCGCTGTCAAGCGGCGGGACTCTCCGCGGACCTGTCCGGGACCTTCGCCTGAGCAGGCTCGAGGAGTTGCAGCAGGGCCTGGTCCCACCCGTATATATCCTGGCGGAAGCTTACCTGGCCCTTACCCACATAGGCCGTCCAGTAAAGAATCACCACGTCGATAGGAGTCGCCAGGTGAATCCGCTTGGTATCGCCGGAATCGATGGCGTCCTGCAGGGCTTCCGGCGTCCATTCGGGCATGCCGGTGGTCAGCAACTGAGCGAGCGCCACCGGATTCTGCAGTCGGATGCACCCATGACTCTGCGCCCGGCTGTCGGTGGCGAAGGTCGAGTGGGTCGGCGTGTCATGCAGATAGACGCCGTACGAGTTGGGGAAGTCGAACTTCAACTTTCCGAGAGCGGACGGTCCGGCCATCTGCTGCAGCCGCACGCCGCCATTGGTCCCGTCGGGAATCGCCCGGAAGCCGTGGGCCTCGAGATAGCCGGGATGCTTCTTCTCCCTGGGCCAGTATTCCTTCTTGGCGATGGCGTAGGGCACGTTCCAGGGCGGATTGACGACGATGGAGTCAATCCGCGACTGCAGCATCGGCGACTGGTCCGACGGACGGCCCGCCACCGCGCGCATGGAGAGGCCCGGATAGTTGTTGTTGTAGACGGTCATGCCCGCGGCGGCGATGTTCACCTCGATCCGGGTGGGCGACATGTCCCGGTCGATCCAGCGCCACCGCTCCAGGTTGGCGATGATCTGCAGGATCCGCTGGCCCACGGGCTGGTTCAGAGCGTTCAGCGTGTAGGAATCCACGATCCCGGTGGGGTTGAGGCCGGAGCGGAGCTGGTAGTGCTTCACCGCCTCCACCAGGTCCTCGTCGAAGTTTTCCGGCACGATCGCCGCCGGGGTGGTGGGGTCCTCCGCCGC
Organism: uncultured Caulobacterales bacterium; assembly: GCA_903851655.1. GTDB lineage: Bacteria > Pseudomonadota > Alphaproteobacteria > Caulobacterales > Caulobacteraceae > CAIMFV01. The sequence goes on along the minus strand of CAINOV010000065.1, from coordinate 9,443 downwards.
CAGCCGCGCCCGCAGGGCCAGCACCCGCGGCCCGACCGCGTGCAGGGCCAGGGGGCTTGCGCCGGCGGGGATCTTCTCCCAACCGCCCCGGGCGGCGATGTCGCGATAGGTCTTCAGGGCGGCGCGCAGGGCCACATAGCCCTGATAATGGGGCGGCAGGTCATCGATCCAGGCCGCCAGCCGGTCCTCGGCCACGGCGGCGGCGAACCCGCGGTCCGGATTGAACGGATCCGGATGCACGCCCCAGTTCTTCTTGAAATTGTCCGCGGCGATCCGTTGGCCGTGCTGGGCCCGGGCGTAGCGGATCAGGCCCACCTTCAGCGCGCGGACGGCGGCGGCGTGAACCTCCGGATCCGTCGAGGCCAGCTGGTCGGCCAGGCCCACCTCGCCGAACTCGTTGCGGCGGAAGCCGTGGCTGGGCCCGTCCTCCAGCGTCTTCAGGATCAGCGCCTCGTCCGACGGGCGCAGGACGATGGTCGAAAGGTCGATGGTGGGCCGGGCGCGGACCTCGAAGGGCGGCGGCGGCGGCGGCGGCGGAACCGGCGCCGGCTTGGCGGCGGCGGGGTCCGCCGGCGCGGACTGGGTCATCATCATCATCGCCTGGGCGATGGGCACGGCCTGTTGCCGCTGGTCCGCAGAGCGGGTGACGGGCCTGGCCGCGGGTACGGCGCCGATGGGCGCCGGCGTCGCGGTCGATCCCGGCGCGCTGGTCCCGACGCCGGGCGCCGCCGCCAGTCCGGCCAGCGTCGCCACGACCGCCGTCATCCCGAATCGCCGGACGTTCCGAACCCACCGAACTGTCACTCGCCGCACCCTCGCCCCGATTGCCGCCGCGCTCTCATAAACGCTGTATGCGGCGCCTGCATGTCACGCGCAATCGTCCGCGCAAGCTGAGACGCGCGGTCCGCCCCAAGCGCACAGGACGCGGCTCCCGCGGCGATTCTGAGGCGGGAGGGCGGTGCGGTCAGGCCCGGGCCAGTTGCAGCTGGATGACGTCGGTGCGCCCGGTGCGGAAACCGGCCTCGCAATAGCTGAGATAGAACCGCCACAGCCGCCGGAACCGCTGGTCGAACTGGGGATTGCTGAGCTGGTCCCAGGCGGCGTCGAAGCTGTCGCCCCACTGCTTCAGCGTGTCCGCATAGTGCTGGCCGAAGCGCAGGATGTCGCCCTGCTTCAGCCCAGCGGCCCGCACCTCGTCCCGCAGCCGGGCCTCGGAGGGCAGCATGCCGCCGGGAAAGACGTAGCGCTTGATGAAGTCCGACCGCTTGCGATAGTCGGCGAACAGCTCGTCGCGGATGGTGATGATCTGCAGACCCGCCCGCCCCCCGGGCGCCAGCACCCGCTGGATGCGGTCGAAATAGGCGCCCCAATAGGCCTCGCCCACCGCCTCGAACATCTCGATGGAGGCCACCCGGTCGAAGCGGCCCTGCACGTCGCGGTAGTCCACCAGCTCGATCTTCACCCGGTCGGCCAGGCCCTTCTCGAACATCCGCCGGCGGGCGTATTCCGCCTGGGCGGGGGAGATGGTGATGCCGGTGACGGTGGCCCCCACCGTGCCGGCGGCGAATTCCGCAAAGCCGCCCCAGCCGCAGCCGATCTCCAGCACGCTCTGCCCCGATTGCAGGTCCATGGACCGGGCCAGCGTCGCGTACTTGTTGGTCTGGGCGTCCAGCAGCGGCTGCTCCGGCGTGGCGAACAGGGCCGAGGAATAGGTCATGCTGGGGTCCAGCCAGGCGGAATAGAAGTCATTGCCCAGGTCGTAGTGGGCGTAGATGTTGCGCTTGGACCCCTTGCGGCTGTTCCGGTTCAGGCTGTGGGCCATGACATTGATGGCGCGAACGATGGGGTTGCCGTCCAGCAGCCGGGCCAGGCGGTCGAAATTGGCGGAGCAGGCCTCCAGCAGGGCCGACAGGTCCGGCGTGTCCCACTCCCCGGCGATGTAGCCCTCGGCGAAGCCGATGTCCGACGCCGCCAGCACCCGGCCGACAAAGCGGAAGTCCTTCACCACCAGCCGGGCGTGCCGGCCGTCATGGCCGCCGCCGATGTTCAGTTCCTGGCCGGACGGCAGGACCACGGTGAGGCTGCCGCTCATCCAGTTCTCGGCGGCGATCTTCAGCGCCGTACGGAAGGCGGCGGGGGCGCGACGGACCTCGGGCAGCGTCCAGATCGGGACGCGGCGGTCGCCCTGGAGCGGGGTTGCAGTATCAGTCATGCGTACTCGAGCCTCACACCTTGAATAGCTTGGACGTCACAAAGGTCGACACCGCCGAGGCCGTGGCCGAGGCGAATGTGCCCCAGGCCATGTCGATCAGGGAGATCTTCAGCGTCCAGTTCTTCAGCGTCGCCAGGTTGGTCAGGTCATAGGTACCATAGGCCACCAGACCGAAGAACGCGCCATTGACCACCGCTGAGGCGACGCCGCCCGATTTCAGCGCCGGGGCGACGGCGAAGCGGATCACGCCCACCAGATACAGGAGATAGAAGGCCAGGGACGCCACCGGGGCCGGGGCGGCCAGGGTCAGCTGACCGATTTCCGGATAATACAGCCGGCCATAGGACTGGGTCAGCCAGACCGCGTCACAGGCCCCGAAGGCCAGGCCTGCGATCAGATAGGCGACGACAAGACGCAACATTCAACGGGCTCCATCGGACGTCTGTGGCCGCCGGGACGGCCAGGGGAAGAAGGCGCTGACCCGCGCCTGGTAGTCCTCGTAGGCCGCCCCGCGGGAGCGCAGCATGGCCGCCTCGAGCAGGGGCACGCCGCTCACATGGCGCAGCAGGTAATAGATAAACGCGGGTCCGGTCACCGACAACCACCCGATCCCATAGCCGCCGGAAACATCAATGGCGATCACCGCATAGGCCGTCCAGCCCAGCCACTCGAAGAAATAGTTCGGATGCCGCGACAGGGCCCATAGGCCCGCCTCGCACACCTTGCCGCGATTGGCCGGATCCCGGCGAAAGGCGGCCAGCTGGTTGTCCGCCGCCCCCGCCCCCGCCACCGACAGGGCGAACAGGGCCGCGGCCGCCAGATCGGCCACGCGCAGATCCGGGGAGGGATTGTGCGCCGCCAGCGCCACCGTCACCACCAGAAAGGCGCCGGCCGCGGCCTGGGTCTGCAGGAAGCTGAACATGCGGGTCTGGAAGGCCGCGCCCCACTCCGTGCGCAGGGCGGCGTAGCGGGCGTCCTCCGGCCCCTCCCCCGCCCGGGCGGCGATGTGCAGGCCGAGCCGCAGCGACCAGCCGCCCACCAGGGCGGCGACCAGGATCTGGCGCAGGCTGGGGCCCGCCGTCACGCCCACGGGCGCCAGCGAGGCCGCCACCCCGACGAGGCCGACGGAAAAGCTCCAGAAGGCGTCGGTCCAGCCGCCATTGTTCCAGGCCCGCTGGCAGGCCCAGCCGACCACCATGGCGGCGGACATGGCGGCGAAGATGGCGATCAGCAGGACGACGGCGGGCATGGGCATGCGATCTCGGTCATCCGTCTGGCCGGGCTGGAACAGACGGCAGGGCAGCTACGGCGAACCGTAAACAATATATGCACCGTGATGGGTGTTTTACGCGAGCCCGCATCCGTGCGAAACGGCGGGGCGTAGCTGACCCCGTCATCCGTCGAAGACACAGACCGATCTGGAACCCTGCATGTCCGAGCCTTCCCCGCACCTGCCCTCCATCGCCGTCGTGGGATCCGGCGTCTCGGGACTGTCCGCCGCCTGGCTCATGTCCCGCAACGCCCGGGTGACCCTGTACGAGAAGGACGACCGGCTGGGCGGACACGCCAACACGGTCACCCCGCCGGGCGTCCCGGCCGTGGACACCGGCTTCATCGTCTACAACGCCCTCAACTATCCCAACCTGGTGGCCCTGTTCGACCAGCTGCAGGTGCCCACCAAGGAGACCGACATGTCCTTCGCCGTGTCCCTGGACGGGGGGCGGACGGAGTATGGCGGGGTGGGCGCAGCGCCCCTGGTCGGCCGGCTGACCAACCTGTTCCGGCCGCGCTTCTGGCGGATGCTGGCGGACCTGACCCGCTTCTACCGGGACGCGCCGGGCCATGCCGACGCCTGCGAGGAGCCGCTGGTCACCCTGGGCGAATATCTGGACCGCAACGGCTATTCCGAGGCCTTCCTCGAGGATCATCTGCTGCCCCAGGCCGCGGCCATCTGGTCGGCGCCGACGGCGGAGATCCGCGATTTCCCGGCGGCGGCCTTCATCCGTTTCTTCGACAATCACGGCCTGCTGAAGCTGGCCGGCCGGCCCCTGTGGCGCACGGTGGAGGGGGGCTCCCGGACCTATGTGCAGCGGCTGCTGGCCGACTATGCCGGGGAGGTGCGCGCCAACTGCGCGGTCACCCAGATCCGCCGCAACGGGGACGGGGTGGAGATCACCGACATCCACGGGGAGACCCGTCATTTCGACCGGGTGGTGATCGCCACCCACGGGGACCAGGCCCTGAAGCTGCTGGCCGACCCGTCCCCGGACGAGCAGCGCCTGCTGTCGGCCTTCCGCTACAGCCGCAACCTGGCGGTGCTGCATTCCGACCGCACGCTGATGCCCAAGCGCAAGGTCACCTGGTCGTCCTGGAACTATGTGGGCCGCCGGGGCGATGGTCCGGACCGGGACCTGTGCGTCACCTACTGGATGAACCTGCTGCAGGGACTGCCCGGGCCGCGGGACCTGTTCCTGACCCTGAACCCGATCACGCCCCCGGCCCAGGACAGCGTGATGCACACCGAGATCTACGAGCATCCGATCTTCGACTCCGCCGCCATCCGCGCCCAGCGGGAGGTGTGGAAGCTGCAGGGGGCGCGCCACACCTATTTCTGCGGCGCCCATTTCGGCTCCGGCTTCCACGAGGACGGACTGCAGGCGGGGCTGGCCGCCGCGGAACTGGCCGCCGATGTCCGCCGCCCCTGGTCGGTGGAGGGGGAGAGCAACCGCATCGTGCTGGCGCCCCGGATCGAAGACGCCGCATGAGGCCCGCCGACCCCGGCCTGTATGACGGGGTGGTGACCCATGTGCGCCATGCGCCGAGGCGTCACCGGCTGCGCTATCGCATGTTCATGCTGCTGCTGGACCTCGACCGGCTGGACGAAACCGTGGCCGGGCTGAAGCGCATGTCCCGCAACCGCTTCAACTGGTTCAGCTTCCATGACCGCGACCACGGTCCCGGCGGCGACCCCCGGGCCTGGATCGAGGGGCACATGACCGCCGCGGGCCTCGCGCCCGACGGGGGGCCGATCCAGGTCCTGTGCATGCCGCGGATGCTGGGCTACGTGTTCAATCCGCTCAGCGTCTGGTTCTGCTGGCGCCGCACGGGGGAGCTGGCGGCGGTGCTCTACGAGGTGCGCAACACCTTCGGCGAGGCGCACAGCTATCTGATCCCCGCCCCGGCCGCCGACAACCGCCCGGTGGTGGAGCAGGACTGCGACAAGGGCTTCTTCGTCTCGCCCTTCATGGACATGGACCTGCACTACCACTTCCGGGTCCGCCCGCCGGACGGGACCACGGTGCTGGACATCGCCGTGTCGAAGCGCGACGGGGGCGGCAAGATGCTGGACGCCCGCTTCGCCGCGGAGCGACGGCCCCTGACCGACGACGCCCTGGCCGCCGCCCTGCGCGAGCATCCGCTGATGACGCTCCGGGTGATGGCCGGCATCCACTGGGAGGCGGTGAAGATCGTGCTGAAGGGCATCGGCCTGCGCCCCCGCGCCCCCCTGCCGCCGACGCCGGTGACCTATGTGGCGGCGGGATAGAGCCCCTTCAGCCGCGCCGACAGGCGGGTGAGACCGTAGACCGCGCTGAGACCCGGCGTCGGATGCTCCAGCCGCTCCCCCAGCTCCACCAGGGCGCCGAGAATCGGGTCCAGCTCGATCGGCCGGCCATGCTCCACGTCCTGCAGCATGGAGGTGCGGAAGTTCCCCAGCTTGCGGGCGATCTCCATCCGCGCCTCGGGGCTCAGCGGCAGGGGCAGGCCCAGCCGGTCGCCCAGGGCCGCCATCTCCCGCATCATCTGCAGCACCAGGTCCCGCACCCGGTCGTCAGCCAGCATGTCCGCCGTCCCGGCCCCGGTCAGGGCCGAGATCGGATTGGCGTACATGTTGCCCCACAGCTTCACCCAGATCGGCGTGCGGATGTCGGTGGGCGTGTCGCTGCGCACGCCGGCGGCGCGGAACGCCTCGGCCAGCGCCTCGACCCGGGGCGAAATCGACCCGTCGGGCTCGCCGAAGATCAGCCGGTCGACCCCGGCCACCTGGGAGACGCCAGGCTCGGGGGAGAAGTTGGAATTGTGCAGCACGCAGCCGATCACCCGCTCCGGCGGCAGGGCCTTTGCGATCCGCCCGCCGGCGTCGACGCTGTCAAGCCGCGTTCCCTCCAGAGCGCCGCCGAACCGGTGGAAGAACCACCAGGGCACGCCGTTCATGGCGCTGACCACGGCGCTGTCGGCCTGCAGCAGGGGCGCCAGCCGGGGCGCCACCTCCGGCAGGGCCTGGGCCTTGAGGGAGACGATCAGATAGTCCTGCGGGCCCAGCTCGGCCGGGTCGGCGGCGGCGATCACCGGCTGGGTGCGCGTCTCGCCCCCCTCGATCACCCGCAGGCCGTGGGTCTGCAGGGCGGAGAGCGTCGCGCCCCGGGCCAGGGCCGAGACGGTCCAGCCCGCCGCGGCCAGCCGCTCTCCCATCCAGACGCCCACTGCGCCCGGTCCGACGATCACTGCCCGCATCTGTCCGCTCCCGCTCCGGGCGGCGGTTCTATCAGCCGACGGCGGCGGAGGCGAGCCGGGCGTGGGACTGGTCGCCGCGGTGGATCACCCGGTCGCCCGGCAGAACGGCGTCGATGGCCAGCGCCGGCTGCTCCGCCAGGCGGGCATAGACCGGCGTGAAGTCCTCCAGCGTGACCCGCAGCAGCTCCGCGAGGGACGGGATGACGAAATAGGTCTGCTGGAAGTCGTCGATCCGGTAGCGGGTGCGCATGACCCGCTCCAGGTCGAAGCCGATGCGGTGGGGGGACGGGCTCTCCAGGGCGAAGCGGCTCTCCGTCGCCGAGGACACGATGCCCGCGCCGCAGATGCGCAGGCCCGCCGGGGTCTCCAGCAGGCCGAACTCCACCGTGTACCAGTAGAGCCGCGCCAGCTGCTCCAGCTGGCCCAGCCCCGCCGCCCGCTGGCCGCCCCGGCCGTATTCCACCATGTAGTCGGCGAACACCGGGTCGCACAGCATCGGCACGTGGCCGAACACGTCGTGGAAGATGTCCGGCTCCTGCAGATAGTCCAGCTGGTCCGCCCGCCGGATGAAGCGGCCAGCGGGGAACCGCCGCTCCGCCAGGTGATCGAAGAACACGCTTTCCGGCACCAGGCCCGGCACCGCCACCACCGTCCAGCCGGTGAGGGCCGACAGCTTTTCATTGAGCACAGCGAAGTCGGGAATGCCGCCCCCGTGCAGGTCCAGGGCGTTCAGTCCCGCCAGAAACTCCGGACAGCCTCGGTCCTGCAGCAGCGCCATCTGCCGCTCGTATAGCGTCACCCAGGTGGCGTGTTCCTCGGCGGTATAGTCCGCCCAGGCTTGCGGCACGGTCCAGTCGGCGGCGCTTCCAGCCGGCGGGCTTGCGAACACATGGCTGTCGGTCGTCACGCCGCCTCCGGGGGTCTGCACGTGGCACAGACTACCCCCGATGAACCGGTTTCAAAAGAAACTTTTCCTCGGGAGTGACGTCATGGCTGAAGCCGGCGCCACGGCAGGAGCTGGCGGCGACGGCGGTTACCAGGTTCGGCCCTCGGCGGGCAATCGGGATGTCAGCTTCGGGATCGAAAACGAGGACTTTGGCCTATGCGCATCCCGGATAGCCCGCCAGCAACTTCGGGCAGCACTCTGGCGCTCTAGGCGACGCTGCGAGCGACACGCTCGGTTTGCGCAGTCCTGCGATTTAACATTCAACCTTTGTGTTTTCTGCAGACATGAAATATCGTCCATGAGATGCAGATCGGACAGTGGACGTAGGCGGAACAGAGGATGCTGAATCGCTATTCTTTGCCACTTGTAGCAGGTCTAATCGCCGTACTAGCGCAAAGCCCCGCTCTTGCCGATCAGGCCGTACAGCATGCCGATGTGGTCTGCAGTCAAAGCTCCGAGGTCGCTGTAGTTCGCTTCGGCATGGGTTGGAACAACGATCCTCCCCATTACGCCACGCTGCCCGTCTCCGTGGACGGCGGCCTGTCGTCTGAGCCACCCTCCACGGACCGGACCTGTCGGCTTCCAGACGGACGTGAGATCACTGTAACGATTTCACAGGATGACACCCTGAACCAAGGTCTTGGAGGCGGCGATCCTGCGGGTTACTTTACCCTGGTGATCGGCGGTAAACCGGTGTTGACGAAACAACAATGGAAGCCGCGAGGTTTTACGGAATCAACCTGGATCTCCGGCGTGGTCGTCATTGGCGGCACGCCTTTCTTATGCCTTCGTCCGTCTCAAGACGCGGCAACCAAGTGCGAGGCGCTGCCGGCGACCAACGAAATCGATGACAGACGTGACGCTGAGCTCTTGGCGCTGTTCCAAAAGTACTGCGGCATCGGATCCCTGACCGCGGCGGGAGTGGAAGAGGCTGCAAAACGGGATGCCCTCCTAGTGGAGCCGCCGCCCCCCGGGCTGGATAAATATGCTCTGCCGTTCCTGCCGAAGGTCTGGACCATCCGCACGAGTTTCGCGCCGGCGCATCTGTTGACTATGGTTGTCGATCGTCCCCAATACCACGGTGAAAGTTGCAAGGTTGATGTCCCGCTTATGATGGGCGAACATCTCATCGATCTCATGTCTCGACCAGACGCCTACGGCATGCCTCAATCGCGCGGTGGGTATGCAGACCTACCGATCGAGCAGATCAATTGGACCGGGAAAACAGCAGACCGGTCGAAGACCGAAGCCATCAGAGTGTCGAAAACATCGGCGAATGGTGCCGGTTTAACATCAATCCTCCGGATTGTCGCAACCCCGAGGGCCGTTCCACCTGTGAAACAGACGGTCGAGGACGGTGAACCCCGCCATTGACTCACCTTCCGACGACAACTCGTCCGACCGGTTATTCGAAACGCGGGGACGTCCGCTTCGGGACCCGACAAAAGAAGGCGCCCACACGGCACGCGTTCGTGCTTCGAATGGACCTACCTTCCGGCGACAATCCCCCCTCAGCACCCACCCGCCCCGTCCGCCTTCCGCGCGTCCCCGCCCCCCTCGACGGGCGCCGCCCTCCTCAATTCATCCCAAGGCTGGCGAAGCCCAGGTGCAGGCCCGCATCCACCAGCAGGGTCTCGCCGGTCACGTGGCGGGACTGGGGCGAGGCCAGGAAAAGGGTGGCGTCCGCCACGTCCTCGGCGGTGGAGGCGGCCTTCAGCGGCGTCGCGGCGGCCGAGGCGTCCCGCAGCTTGTCGCGGTTGGAGGCGGCGGGGC
>CAINOV010000064.1 GCA_903851655.1 uncultured Caulobacterales bacterium | reverse complement strand
GTCCGCGTGCACGGCGAAGATGTGCCCATGCCCTACGCCGCCAATCTGGAGGCCCTGTGCCTGCCCTCGACGGACAAGATCGTGGCGGCGGTTCGCGGCGTGCTGGCGCGTGGCTGAGGCCCTCACCGTCCGCACCGGCGGGTGTCACTGCGGCGCGGTGCGCTTCGAGGTCGACCTGCCCCAGGCCGTCGAGGTTCATGCCTGCAACTGCTCCATGTGCGACAAGGTGGGGTTCCTCCACATCATCGTGCCGGAGAGCCGCTTCCGCCTGCTGACGGATCCGGCGCAACTCACTGAATATGTCTTCAACACCGGGGTGGCGAAGCATCTGTTCTGCCGGACGTGCGGCGTGAAAGGCGTCTATAGGCCGCGGTCGAATCCGGATGGCTGGTCGGTAAACGCCCGGTGCCTGGATGACCGTGCGACCCTGGATCTGCGCATCGAGGCCTTCGACGGCCAAAACTGGGAGGCCAACGCCGGCGGCCTCGCCCATCTGAGTCAGGATCCCACATGACTGACATCCTCATGCCCGCCCTGTCGCCCACCATGGAGGAGGGCGTCCTCGCCAAATGGTCGATCAAGGTGGGCGACAAGGTCGCCGCCGGCGACGTGATCGCCGAGATCGAGACGGACAAGGCCACCATGGAGGTGGAGGCCGTGGACGAGGGCGTGGTGACCGAAATCCTCGTCCCCGCCGGAACGGAAGGGGTGAAGGTCAACTCCCCCATCGCCCGGCTGCAGACGGACGGGGAGACCGCCCGCCCGGTGGCTGCGCCGACCGCACCGGCGCCCGCGTCACCCGCTTCCCCCGCCCCGTCCGCCGCACCCGTCGCTGCGCCGAAGCCGGCCGCCGCCGGCGCCCGGATCTTCGCCAGCCCGCTGGCCCGCCGGCTGGCCGCGCAGAAGGGCGTGGACCTCGCCGCCCTGAAGGGCACAGGGCCCCACGGCCGGATCATCGCGGCGGATATCGCCGCCGCCACGCCGGGACCGCCCAGGGCCGCCCCGCCGGCGGCCGCCGCCGCGCCGCGCCAGATCCTGTCCCTCGAGCAGATGGGCATCGCACCGGGAAGCTACGACCTCGTCCCCCTGGACGGGATGCGCCGGACCATCGCCCGGCGCCTCACCGACAGCTTCCGCGACGTGCCGCATTTCCCGCTGAACATCGATCTCGAGATCGACCGGTTGCTGGACGCCCGGACCCGGATCAACGGCGCCCTCGAGGCTCGCAAGATCAAGGTCAGCGTCAATGACCTGGTGATCAAGGCGGTGGCCGCTGCGCTGAAGGTTGTGCCGGAGGCCAATGCCAGCTTCACCCCCGAAGGGATCGCCCTGCACCACCACGCGGACATCGCCGTGGCGGTGGCCATCGACGGCGGGCTGATCACGCCCATCCTCCGCGCCGCCGAGGACCGCTCGCTGGCCGACATCGCCGTGCGCATGAAGGACCTGGCCGAACGGGCCCGGACCCGCAAGCTCAAGCCGGAGGAGTATCAGGGCGGCACCTTCTCCATTTCCAATCTGGGGATGATGGGCATCCGGTCCTTCGCCTCGATCCTCAACGAGCCGCAGGGCTGCATCCTGTCCGTGGGCGCCGGCGAGAAGCGCCCGGTGGTCCGCGGGGACCAGCTGGCCGTGGCCACGGTGATGAGCGTGACCCTCACCTGCGACCACCGGGTGGTGGACGGGGCCATCGGCGCCCGCTTCCTCGCCGCCTTCAAGGGCTTCATCGAAGATCCGGTGACGCTGCTGGCCTGACCGCGCCCGCGGTCCCGCCCCTCGGCGCGCGCATTGTTTCAGGAGGACCGGCCATGGCCGTCGACTTTGATCTGATCGTCATCGGTTCCGGACCCGGCGGCTATGTGGCGGCGATCCGGGCGTCGCAGCTGGGCCTGAAGACCGCCATTGTCGAGCGGGAGAACCTGGGGGGCGTCTGCCTCAACTGGGGCTGCATCCCCACCAAGGCCCTGCTGAAGTCCGGCGAGGTGTTCGAGAAGCTGTTCCATCTGGGCGACTACGGCCTCAGCGCCGAAAAGCCCGCCTTCGACTTCGCCAAGGTGGTCGAGCGCTCCCGCGGCGTGGCGAAGCAGCTGAACGGCGGCGTCGGCTTCCTGATGAAGAAGCACAAGATCGAGGTGATCGAGGGCGTTGCGCGGCTGGAAAAGGGCGCCCCCGCGCCGAAGGTGATCATCGACATCAAGGCCGGCGGCAGCCGCACCGTTCAGGCGACCGCGGTGATCGTGGCCACCGGCGCCCGGGCCAAGACGATCCCCGCCCTGGGCCTCGTGGGCGACGGGGACCGGGTGTGGACCTATCGGGACGCCATGACCGCCAAGGCCATGCCGAAATCCCTGCTGGTGATCGGCTCCGGCGCCATCGGCATCGAGTTCGCCAGCTTCTACCGCGCCCTGGGGGCGGAGGTGACGGTGATCGAGGCCATGGACCGCATCCTGCCGGTGGAGGACGAGGAGGTGTCCGCCGCGGCGCTCAAGGCCTTACAGAAGCGAGGCCTCAAGTTCCGGGTGGGCGCGAAGGTGACCGGCCTCGCCAAGTCAGGGACCGCCGTGTCCCTGACCCTGGAGGCGGGGGGCAAGAGCGAGACCCTGACGGCGGAGCGGGCCATCGTCGCCGTGGGCATCGAGGCCAATATCGAGGGCCTGGGCCTGGAGGCGCTGGGGGTGAAGATCGACCGCGGCCACGTGGTCACCGACACCCATGGGGGAACGGCCGTGGCGGGGCTCTACGCCATCGGCGACGTGGCGGGGCCGCCCTGGCTGGCGCACAAGGCCAGCCACGAGGGGATCCACTGCGTGGAGCACATCGCCGGTCGGGACCCGGTGAAGCTCGCCTCTCCGATCCCGGGCTGCACCTACGCCCAGCCCCAGGTCGCCTCCGTCGGGCTGACGGAGCAGGCGGCGCGGGCGGAGGGGCGCAAGGTGAAGATCGGCCGCTTCCCGTTCCGGGTGAACGGCAAGGCCATCGCCTCGGGGGAGACGGAGGGCTTCGTCAAGGTGCTGTTCGACGCGGACACCGGCGCGCTGGTGGGCGCGCACCTGATCGGCGAGGGCGTGACCGAGATGATCCAGGGCTTCGTCATCGCCATGACCCTGGAGGCCACCGAGGCCGAGCTGATGGCCACCGTGTTCGCCCATCCCACCCTGTCCGAGGCCATGCACGAGGCGACCCTCGACGCCTACGGCATGGTTTTGCACATCTAGGACAAGGTTGCGCTTGCGCCGGCGGCCGGCGCGTCCGATCTAGGGGCGAGGCAAGAGGACCCCATGGCCACGCTGATCGACACCACTCGCGCCCATCGCCACCCGGAGAAGCGCAACCGTCCGGAGACGGAGGTCCTGCGCAAGCCGGACTGGCTGCGGGTCAAGGCGCCGGGGTCCAAGGGCTATCTCGAGACCCGCAGCATCGTGAAGTCCAAGGGGCTGGTGACGGTGTGCGAGGAGGCGGCCTGCCCCAATATCGGCGAGTGCTGGACCATCCGCCACGCCACCATGATGATCATGGGCGACACCTGCACCCGGGCCTGCGCCTTCTGCAACGTCATCACCGGCCAGCCGCAGCCCCTGGACCCCACCGAGCCGCAGCGCGTGGCCGACGCCGTCGCTGAGATGGGGCTGGCGCACGTGGTCATCACCTCCGTGGACCGGGACGATCTGGAAGACGGGGGCTCGGCCCATTTCGCCGCCGTGGTGCGGGCGATCCGGGCGACCTCGCCCGCCACCACCATCGAGATCCTGACGCCGGACTTCCTGCGCAAGCCCGTGGCGGCGGCGGAACAGATCATCGACGCCCGCCCGGACGTGTTCAACCACAACCTCGAGACCGTGCCGCGGCTCTATTTGAAGATCCGTCCGGGCGCGCGCTACTATCATTCCCTTCGCCTGCTGGAGCGGGTGAAGGACCGCGATCCCGCCCAGTTCACCAAGTCCGGCCTGATGGTGGGCCTGGGCGAGACCAAGGAGGAGGTGATGCAGGTCATGGACGACATGCGCGCTGCCGGCGTCGATTTCCTGACCATCGGCCAGTACCTCCAGCCCACCCGGCGGCACGCCGCCATCGACCGGTTCTGGACGCCGGACGAGTTCAAGGCCCTGGAGGGCATCGCCTACGCCAAGGGCTTCCTGATGGTGTCCGCCAGCCCCCTGACCCGCTCCTCGCATCATGCGGGGGAGGATTTCGCCCGGCTGCGCGCCGCCCGGTCGGCGCAGGCGCCCGCCGTCGCCGCGGACTGACGGTCGGCCGTGCCCGTCCATCATGTGGAGCGAATCCTGCCCTATACGCCGGACGAGGTGTTCCGGCTGGTGGGGGACGTGAAGCGCTATCCGGAATTCGTGCCCTGGATCACCAGCCTGATCGCCACCCGGCCGGGGCCGACGCCCGAGGGCGGCGACCGGCTGAGCGCCGAGGCGCGGGTCGGGTTCTCCTTCGTCAACGAGGCCTTCTCCACCCGGGTGGCGCGGGATCCGCAGGCCCGGTCGATCACCGTCAGCCTGATCCGGGGCCCGTTCCGGCGCCTTGAAAACCAGTGGAGGTTCGAGCCGCATCCCACGGGCGTCAAAGTCATTTTCGACATTGACTTCGAGTTCCGGTCGCCCCTGCTCGACGGCCTGCTCCGCGCGAATTTCGAGCGGGCGGTGGACAAGCTGATCGGCTGCTTCGAGGGCCGGGCGGCGGCGCTCTACACGCCGCAGTCCGCGCCCTAGTCGGCGCCGCCGCTCGACGCGACCTTGAGATAGGCGATCAGGTCCGCCCGGTCCTTGTCGTCGGGCATGCCCGGGTAGCTCATCTTGGTGCCGGCCACCATGGCCCGGGGCTCGCGGATCCAGGTGTTCAGGGTGTCCGCCCCCCAGACCACATGGGCCGCCTTCATGCCCTCGGAATAGGAATAGTCGGCGACCGACCCTGACGGACGCCCAAACAGGCCATAGAGGTTCGGTCCGGTCATGTTCGGTCCCCCCTTGGCGATGGTGTGGCAGGACCGGCACAGGGCGAAATGGGTCTGGCCGTTGGCGAGGTCGACCTTGGCGTAGGCTGGGCCCAGCTCCGCCACCAGCTTGCGGTTGGCCGGGGTGTCCAGGGCCGACGCATCGGTGGAGGACGCGGCCGTGGAGCCGGCGGTGTCCGACTTTCCCGGGCCGCATCCCGCCAGCGCCGCGGCGGCGATCAGGACAGCAAGGCAGGTCAGGCTACGCATGGGGTGTCTCCGTCAGGGTCTCGCCGTTCTCTAGCCGTCCTTGCCCCCCGCGCCAAGATCGCCGGCGCCTCATCCCCCTCTGGCGGGACGGGCGGGGGAGCCCTCCCAGCTGGTGCCGGCCGGCAGGGTCTCGCCCTTCATCAGCACGGACAGGTCTCCCAGCTGGGCGTCGTCCTCGATTACCGCGTCATAGAGGACAATGGCCATGGAGCCGACCGTGGCCCGGGCCCCGATCTTCAGTCCGCTGACCTTCATCACCCGGTCCTCGAACAGGTGGGTCTGCAGGCCGGCGCCGTCATTCAGCGCGGCGTCATCGCCCACCTCCACCAGGTCGTATTCGGTGATGTCCGTGGTGTCGGTGAACACCCGCTTGCCGATCCGGCAGCCCAGCGCCCGAAGGAACATGTTCAGGTAGGGCGTCCCGCGGAGGGGATCCAGCAGCAGCGGCGCCGCCAGGTTCTCGTAGGTGGAGGTCACCAGCTCAGTCCGCCAGACGAACAGGCTCCACAGGGGGTGGTTGGTGGGTTTGTAGCGTCCCATGACCGCCCACTTCAGGGCGATGACGAACAGCCCTGCGGCAAGGGCGAAGGCCATGTAGAGGAACGGAAACGCCGCGGCGATCCACCAGATGCCGTGGGGCAGGTCGGAAATGTCGCTGATCACCGACAGCAGGATGCTGAACAGGGACAGGAACACGGTCAGGGACAGGGTCACCCGGACGGATTCGATGGCGAGCCGGGTGGCGATCAGCCGGCGGGAGGGCTTGAACCGGGCGCCCTCGTCGAACACCGTGGCGATCTGGCGGCGGGGCAGACGGATGGCGGGGGAGCCGAACCAGGTGGAGCCGGTCTCCAGCGCCGCATGGGCGTCCGCCGGGGGCTTGGACAACACCCCCAGCAGCACCTCGTCCCCCAGGTCCGCCCCGGTGGGCAAGAGACCGGAATTGCCCACGAAGGTGCGCCGGCCGATCCGCGTGCGGGCCAGCTGGATGGCGCCGGGCT
>CAINOV010000063.1 GCA_903851655.1 uncultured Caulobacterales bacterium | reverse complement strand
CTGATCGACCCGGCGACGGGCGCCCTGGCCGGGACCATCGCCGTCCCTGGCGCGCTGGAATTCGTCGCCAGCGACGGCAAGGGCCACGTCTACGCCAATGTCGAGGACGCGGGCGAGATCATCGCCTTCGACGCCCGCACGCGCAAGGTGACCGGACACTACCAGCTGACCGGCTGCGAAGAGCCGTCGGGCCTGGCCTATGACAGCGTCAACAACCGCCTGTTCTCGGCCTGCGCCAACAAGGTCGCCACGGCGGTGGCGGCGGACACCGGCGCGCTGCTGGCCACCCTGGCGATCGGCGCCGGGCCGGACGCGGCGGTGTTCGATCCGGTGGCGCACCGGGTGTTCATCCCCAGCCGGGACGGCAAGCTGACCGTGATCGACGCCGACGCCCTCAAGGTCGCGGCGGTGGGCGAGACCCGCGTCAGCGCCCGCACCGCGGCGATCGACGTGACGACCGGCCGGATCTATCTGCCCTCCGCCGTCATGGCGCCCCCGGCGACGCCGGGCGGGCGTCCGACGGCCAAGCCGGGCAGCTTTGCCGTGCTGACGGTGACCACGCGCTAGGGAAAAGCCGATGGTGGCGGCTCTCCGCCATTGCGCCTAGGTTGCGCCCGGGGACGACTGTCGGAGCAGGATGCGCATGGGCGACGACACAGGCGCGGGGCCGCAGACGCCGTCCCGATCCCTGTGGGCCCGGATCAAGGCCTCACCGCTGGCGCACCTTGGGCCCGGCCTGATCACCGGCGTCGCCGATGACGATCCCAGCGGCATCGCCACCTATTCCCAGGCGGGCGCCCAGTTCGGCCTGAACATGCTGTGGACCATGCCGCTGGCCTATCCGCTGATGTCGGCGGTGCAGTCCATGTGCGGCCAGATCGGCCGGGTCACCGGGCGGGGGCTGGCGGCCAACATCCGGACCGCCTTTCCCGCCTGGGTGCTGCGGATCGTGGTGCTGCTGCTGGTGGTGGCCAACACCCTGAACATCGGCGCCGACGTGGCGGCCATGGGCGAGGCGGGGGAGCTGGTCACCGGCGTCGACCGCCGCTTGATGGCCTGCGCCTTCGTCGCGGTGACGCTGGGCCTGCAGGTGCTGGTCCCGTACCACCGCTATGTCCAGTATCTGAAGTGGCTCACCCTCTCGCTGCTGGCCTATGTGGCGGTGCTGTTCACCGTGCACGTGCCCTGGCGGGAGGTGGCGCTGCGCACGGTCCTGCCCCGGTTCCAGATGGACGGCGCCGCCGCGGCGGTGATCGTGGGCGTGTTCGGCACCACCATCAGCCCCTATCTGTTCTTCTGGCAGGCGTCGGAGGAGGTGGAGGACCTGCAGCGCGCGCCGGCCGGCAAGTCCCTGCTGGAGGACCCGGCCCTCGCCCCGTCCGAGCTGCGGCGGATCCGCTGGGATACCTGGAGCGGCATGCTCTATTCCGACGCATCGGCCTTCTGCATCATCCTGGCCACGGCGGTCACCCTGAACGCCGCCGGCGTGCGGGACATCGAGACCGCGGCCCAGGCGGCGCTCGCGCTGAAGCCCATCGCCGGCCCCTTCGCCTTCCTGCTGTTCACCCTGGGCCTGCTGGGGGTGGGTCTGATCGGCGTGCCGGTGCTGGCGGGGTCGGCGGCCTATGGGGTGGCGGAGGCCATGGGCTGGCGCTTCGGGCTGGAGCGCCGGGTGCGGGAGGCGGTGGGCTTCTACGGCGTGATCATCGCCAGCACCCTGGTGGGGCTGGCGATCCAGTTCCTGCCGGTCAATCCGATGAAGGCCCTGTTCTGGAGCGCGGTGATCAACGGCGTGGTCGCCGTGCCCCTGGTCGGGGTGATCGTCGTTCTGGCCTGCAAGCCCTCGGTGATGGGGCCGCATGTGGCCAGCCGGTCCCTGGCGGTGCTGGGCGGGATCACCGTGGCGGTGATGGCGGCCGCGGCGGTGAGGATGCTCTGGCCGGGGTGAGGGTGTCCGGACACAGGTTCCCGGCTCAGGGCTGGGAATGACATTGATTTATATAACTTTTTATAGCTGTCATTCCCGGCCTTGAGCCGGGAACCTCCCTCAGGCGCGTCCCGCGAACGCCCGCGACAGGGCCAGATAGGCCGCCGGCAGCACGAACAGCACCAGCGGCGCGCCGGCCAGCAGACCGGCGATGATGGCGATGGCCAGGGGCTTCTGCATGGCCGATCCCTCGCCCAGTCCCAGGGCGAGGGGCAGAAGCGCCAGTATGGCGATCACCGCCGACATCAGGATCGGCCGCAGCCGCGCTCCGCCGGCCTCCACCAGCGCCGCGACGCCCACCGCCCCGCCGGCGGGCAGTTCGGCCAGGAAGAACACCGCCAGCTCGGCCACCACCCCCACCACCATGGTCAGGCCCATCAGGGCGGAGATGTTCAGCTCCGTGCCCGTGACGAACAGGCCGACGAACACCGCGGCGGCGGCGGCCAGCACCACGCCGATCACGCTCAGCACCGCGGCCCAGCGCTCGAACAGATAGAGCAGCAGCAGGCTGACCAGCATCAGCGCCGCGCCGAACACCAGGGTCAGGTCAGCGAAGGAGGACTGCTGCTGGGCGTAGAGCCCGCCATAGTCCACCCGCACCCCGGGGGGCAGGGTCAGCCCCGCCACGGTGCGCCGCACCTCGCCCATGGCCGAGCCCAGGTCCCGGCCCTCCAGCCGTCCGGTGACGTCGAGGAAGGGCTGCAGGTTCTCCCGGGTGATCTGGGCCTGGCCCGGGTCCGCCGCCACCGTGGCCACCGCCGTCAGGGGGACCTCGCGCCCGTCGGGAGACCTGAGCCGCAGGGCGCTGACCGCGGCGATCCGGTCCCGCAGGGCTGGCGCCGTCCACAGGCGCACGTCGATCACCGTCTCGCCCTGCTGCACCTGGGTGACCACCTGCCCCTCCACCAGGGCGGTGAGCTGGCGGGCCACGGCGTCGGGGTCGAGGCCGTTGAGGGCCGCCGCCGGTCGGTTCACCCGCACGGTCAGGGCGTCGCCAGCCACCCGCAGCCCGTCCACCACCTCCACCACGCCGCGCACCTTCGACAGGGCGGGCGCGACCTGGGCCGCGGCGGCGCGCAGGCTGGCGGCGTCGCTGCCATAGAGCTTGATCTCGATCGGCTGCGGCACGGCCGTCAGGTCGCCGATCAGGTCCTCCATCAGCTGGGCGGTCTCGATGTCGAGGCCCGGGGCCTCGGCCTGGATCCGGCGCCGGACCTCGGCCATCACCTCTTCCACGCCCCGGCGCTGGCCCCGGCGCAGGTGCACGAAGAAGTCGCCCTCGTCCGCCTCGCTCAGCCCGCCGCCCAGCTGCACGCCGGTCCGGCGGGAATAGCTGTCCACGTCCGGCGTCTGCCGCAGGATCGTCTCCACCTGACGGAGCAGCCGGTCGGTCTCGCTGAGCGCCGCGCCGGGATGGGCCTTGTAGTCCAGGACGAAGCCGCCCTCGTCCATCTTGGGCATGAAGCCGGACGCGAGCTGCAGGTTGGCGACGCCGCCTGCGACCAGCAGGAGCGCGAGGCACGCCGCCGCCGCCAGGCCGGGGCGGCGCAGCAACCCCTCCGCCAGCTGTGCATAGCGCCGCCGCGGACCGGACATGGCCCCGTCCGCCCGCTCCGCCGACGCCACGTCGGTCTCCCGCAGCCAGGCCCGGGCCAGCAGGGGGGCGATGAACAGGGAAAAGACCAGCGACAGGCTCAGCGCCGCCGCCATGGTCACGGCCAGGGCGCGGAAGAAGCCGCCGGTGACGCCCCCCAGGAAGGCCAGGGGGATGAAGATCACCAGGGTCGACAGGCTGGAGCCGATCAGCGGGCGGGTCATCTCCGCCGCTGCGGGCAACAGCGCGTCGCGGCCGCGGGGGGCGCCGGCCGCGCCGTCGCCCTGGAAGCGCCGGACCATGTGCTCCAGCATCACCACCGCGTCGTCCACCACCAGGCCGACGGCGGCGGCCATGCCGCCCAGGGTCATCATGTTGAAGCTCATGCCCAGGGCCGACAGCACGACGCAGGCCGCCGCGAGCGTGGCCGGCAGCAGCAGCGCCGTGACCAGCATCAGCCGCCAGCTGCGCAGGAAGGCGTAGAGCACGAACCCGGCCAGCAGGGCGCCCAGCAGGATGGCGTCGCGGACGCTGCCCGCCGCCGCCGTGACCAGTTCCGACTGGTCGTAGAAGGTGGCCACGGCCACGTCCCGGGGCAGGGTCGCCCGGGCCTCGGCCAGCTGGGCGCGGATGGCCCGGGCCAGGGCCACGCTGTCCGCCGTGGGGGTCTGGCGGACGTTCAGCAGGACCGCGTCCCGTCCCTGGGCCGTCACCCGGGTCCAGGCGGGGGCGGGGGCGGCGTGGATCTCGGCGATCTGGCCCAGCGTGATCAGCCCGCCCGCCGCGGCGCCGCCGCCGGTGCGCAGGGGTATCGCCGCCAGGTCCGCCGGCGTCTGCAGGCGGCTGTCCAGCAGGGTCAGATAGAGGCGGTGGCGATCCTCCAGCCGGCCCACCGCGCTCACCGTATTGGCGGCGGTCAGGGCGTGGGCCACGTCGTCGACGGACACGCCCAGGGCCTGGAGCCGGGCCGGATCGACCAGCACCTGATATTCCGGCCGCCCGCCGCCCAGCACCTCGACCCCCGCCACGCCGGGGACGGCGGCCAGACGGGGGCGCAGCTGCAGCTCGGCGATGCGGCGCAGGCTGACCGGATCCCGCCCGGGGGCGGTGAGGGCGAGGCCCAGGATCGGGAACACGGTGGGGTCCATCCGCCGCACGGTGAAGCGCACCCCGGCGGGCAGGTCCGGCAGGGCGGCGTTCATGGCCGCCTCGGTCTGCAGCAGGCTGGTGACCATGTCCCGGCCCCAGCCGAAGTTCAGGGAGATCTCCGCCGACCCGCGGGAGGTGGTGGAGCGGATCGTCCCGACGCCGGGCACGCCCCGCAGGGCCTGCTCCAGCGGCCGGGTCACCTGCGCGGCCATCTGGTCGGCGGCCCGGTCGCCTGCGTCGATGCTGACCACGATCCGGGGGAAGTCGATGCGCGGAAACAGGCTGACAGGCAGGGTCGCCGCCGATCCCAGTCCGGCAAGGATCAGCAGGACGAAGGCGAGGACGAGGGACCGGGCGTGTCGGTCAAGCCAGCCGGTCATGGCTTGTCAGACTTGGAATCTGCGGGGGTGTCCCCCTTGGCGGCCGGGCCCTCGCGCACGGCCATGCCGTCCTCCAGCACCGCCGCGCCGTCGACCACGACCCGCTCGCCGGCCTTCACCCCGTGCAGGATGGCCACCTGGCCGTCCTGCTCGGGCCCGAGCTTCACCGCCCGCTTGTGCGCCACGCCCTTGTCGACCACGAACAGGCTGGCGGCCTCGTCCTCAGAGACCACCGCGGCGCGGGGGGCGGCGGGGCCGTCGGCCCGGGCCAGGGCAATGTCGCCCTTCACCGGCTGGCCGGCGGCCAGACCTCCGCGCACGGTCACCAGCACCGCAGCG
>CAINOV010000062.1 GCA_903851655.1 uncultured Caulobacterales bacterium | reverse complement strand
CCGGGAATGACAGCCAAAAATATCTGTAAACTCATGTCATTCCCGGCCTTGAGCCGGGAACCTCGTTCCGAGCATGCGGAACGCGAAGGACGCCCCCCCGGTCAGCCCGCCGCGGCTTCGTCCCGGGTGGCGCCGACCCGCTGGGCGAGGGCGGCGTCCATGAAGGCGTCGAGGTCCCCGTCCAGCACCGCGTCAGTGTCCGAGGTCTCCACGCTGGTGCGCAGGTCCTTGACCATCTGATAGGGCTGCAGGACGTAGCTGCGGATCTGGTGTCCCCAGCCGATGTCCGTCTTCTGGTCCTCGATCTCCGCCCGGGCGGCCTCCCGCCGCTGCAGCTCCGCCTCGTAGAGCCGGGCGCGGAGCATCTTCCAGGCCCGGTCCCGGTTCTGGTGCTGCGACCGCTCCGTCTGGCAGGCCACGGCGATGCCCGTAGGCAGGTGGGTCAGGCGCACGGCGGAGTCGGTCTTGTTCACATGCTGCCCGCCGGAGCCGGAGGCGCGATAGGTGTCCACCCGCACCTCGGAGGGGTCGATCTCGATGACGATGGTGTCGTCCACCACCGGATAGACCCAGACGGACGCGAAGCTGGTGTGCCGCCGGGCGTTGGAATCAAAGGGCGAGATGCGCACCAGCCGGTGCACCCCGGCCTCGGTCTTCATCCAGCCATAGGCGTTGGTTCCCTTGACCTGCAGAGTGCAGGACTTGATGCCCGCCGTCTCGCCGCCGGTCTCCTCGATCACGTCCACGCTCATCCCGTGGGCCGTGGCCCAGCGGGTGTACATGCGCATGAGCATCAGGGCCCAGTCGGCGGACTCGGTGCCGCCGGCGCCGGAATTGATTTCCACATAGCAGTCATTGCCGTCGGCCTCGCCGGACAGCAGGGCCTCGAGTTCCGCCCGGCCGGCCCGGTCCTTGAGGGCGCGGAGCATGTCCGCAGCCTCGTCGCCGACGGCGGCGTCCCCCTCCATCTCGGCCATTTCCGCCAGTTCGAGGGCGTCGGCGCGCTCCCGCTCCAGCATGCGCACGGCTTCCACCGCCGTGCCGAGGCGGGTGCGCTCGCGCATCACCGCCTGGGCGTCGTCGGGGCGGTCCCACAGGGTCGGGTCCTCGACCCGGGCGTTCAGTTCGTCAAGGCGACGTAGGGCGGGGTCCCAGTCAAAGACGCCTCCTGAGCAGCGCGATCGACTGCTCGATGTCCGCCGCAAGGGCTTCGACATCCGCTCTCATGGGTTGGCTCCGGTCAGTTCGGGCGACAGGTCAGGGCGCGGGACATAGGCCGGGCCGCGCTCCGTGGCAATGGCGAAGACGCAGATCAGCGGGGGCTGTCCGGCGCTTTGGGCGAGGGTCCCGGCCGGCGGGGCCCGGCGGCGGGGCTCGAGACCGGCGCATGGGCCGCCGTCGGTTCGCCCACCATCAGCGGATGAGCCGTGGCGGAGGCGGCGACGGCGGCGGCGGTGACCACGGCCTCGGGGGGCGGCAGGCGCGGCTCGGTGCCCGGCTGGAAGGCCTCCACGTGGCCGCGGATGCTGACCAGCTTGGCCAGCTTGGGCGCCTTGAAGTCCTCCGGGGCGATGGTGCGCAGGGCCTCCGACATGAAGTCGATGAAGATCGGCACCGCGGCGTGGGCGCCGGTCTCCCCCTCCCCCAGGCTGCGGTTGTCGTCAAAGCCGACGAAGGTCCCGACCACCAGGCTCGGCGTGTAGCCCACGAACCAGGCGCTGCGGAAATCGTTGGTGGTGCCGGTCTTGCCGGCGATGTGGCGGCCAAGGCTCGCCACGGCGGCGGCGGTGCCGTTGGTGGTCACCCCCTCCAGCATCAGGGTGATCTGATAGGCGGTGACCGGGTCCATCAACGGCACGCCCTCCGGCGCCAGGCGGGGGGACTCGTCCCCGGTGAAGGGCTGGTCGCAGTGGGGGCAGTCGCGCTTGTCCACCTGCCAGATGGACTGGCCCTGGCGGTCCTGCACCATCTCGATCAGGTGCGGCTCGATCCGGCGTCCGCCGTTCGCAAAGGCGGCGTAGGCGGCGGTGATCTTGTAGGGGGTGGTCTCCCCCGCGCCCAGGGCCATGGCCAGCACCGGCTGCAGGTCGTCCACCACCCCGGTGCGGATGGCCATGTCGCGGATCTTGCGCATGCCCACCCGGTCCGCGATCCGCACGGTCATCTGGTTGCGGGAATAGACGAGGCCGTTGCGGAAGATCGAGGGACCGCCGCTCTCGTGCTCGTAGTTTTCCGGCGACCAGACCTGGCCATTGGCCCCGGCAAAGCTGATCGGCGCGTCCAGCACGATGGAGGCGGGGGTGAAGCCGTTCTCCAGCGCCGTGGCGTAGACGAAGGGCTTGAAGGACGAGCCGGGCTGCCGCTCCGCCTGGGTGGCGCGGTTGAACTTGGAGAGCGAGAAGCTGTAGCCGCCCACCATGGCCAGCACCCGACCGCTGCGCGGGTCCATGGCCACCAGGGCGCCGTTGACGATCGGCACCTGCCGCAGTCCATAGGTGCGGCCATTGCCCGTGGGCTCCACGAACACCAGGTCGCCGACGGCCAGGCCCTTGCCCTGCTTGGCCCAGGCCACGTCCGCGGGCTCCAGTTCCCCCTCGCCGCCCTGGGGCAGGCGCACATGGGCCGCGCCGCCGCCGACCCGGTCGATCACCGCCGCGCGCCACGCCCGGCGCTCGGAGGCGGGAGACTTGGACAGGGCCTCCTTCTCCCAGCCGGACTTCAGGTCCACATGCTCCAGCGCCCCGCGCCAGCCGTGGCGGCGGTCATAGGCCTCGAGCCCCTTCATCAGCGAGATGCGGGCCTGGGTCTGCAGATGGCTGTCGAGGGTGGTGCGCATGTAGAGCCCGCCCTCCTCCGCCTTCTTGCCCACGGCGGCCTCCGCCCGCTGGCGGACCTCCTCCATGAAGTAGTCGGCGTCGCGATAGTGGGTGCGCTCGGGACGCAGCTGGACGTGCAGGTCCTCGCGCATGGCGGCCTCGGCCTGGGGCCGGGTGACGAAGCCCTCTTCCGCCATCTGGGCCAGCACCCAGTTGCGCCGGCGCAGGGCCTCGGTCCGGTGGCGGATCGGGTCGTAGTTGGACGGGCCCTTGGGCAGGCTGGCCAGATAGGCCATCTCCGACAGGCTGAGCTCGTTCATCGCCTTGCCGAAATAGTTGTAGGCCGCCGCCCCCACGCCGAACGAGCGATAGCCCAGCCAGATCTCGTTCAGATAGAGCTCCAGGATCCGGGTCTTGGGCAGGGTCTCCTCGATCCGGCGGGCGAGGATGGCCTCCTTGATCTTGCGGCCGAAGCTGTGCTCGTTGGTCAGAAGGATGTTCTTGGCCACCTGCTGGGTGATGGTCGAGCCGCCCTGCAGCTTGCGCCCCCGCAGCACGTTGAAGGCGTCCCGGCTCATGGCCCGGGTCAGGCCGGTGAGGTCGATGCCCCCGTGCTCGAAGAACTTGCGGTCCTCCGCCGCCAGGAACGACCGCACCAGCAGGGGCGGAACCTGGTCATAGGGGGCGAAGATCCGCCGCTCCTTGCCGATCTCGCCAATCAGGGTGCCGTCCCAGGCATAGACCCGGGTGGAGGTGGGCGGGCGGTAGTCCCCCAGTTGGGTGGCGTCGGGCAGGTCGTGGAACAGCCAGGCCGCGTACACGGACAGCACGAAGCCCGCGACGGCGATCAGGCTGAGGCAGGCAATGCCCGCAATCGCCACCCATCGTCCTGCAGACTTCAACGAGCCCCCCTTGGCGCCGGGTCAGCGCCCGTCCGCCCCCATCGGACGCGGCGCGAGCGCTCAACGGGGAGAGGAATCCGGTTTCGCACGCCCGCCGTCAAGCCTCGATCGGCCGCGGCCGGCGGGTCCGGCTCAGCGCGCAGCCAGGCGGGAGGGCCGGGTGAAGTAGCTGTCGATGGCGTCGGTGATCGAATCCGCCAGGGCTTTGCGCTCCTCCGGCGACTGAAGTCGTTGTTCGTCCACGGGATTGGTGATGAAGCCCATCTCCAGCAGCACGGCGGGCACGTCCGGCGCCAGCAGCACCACGAAATTGGCGTCCCTGTGGCTCCGGCGCAGCAGGTCGACCTTGCCGCTCATCCGGTCGAGCAGCAGGTTGGCGAAGGTGGAGGACTGGTTGGTGGTCTCCCGCTGGGTCAGGTCCAGCAGGATTCGGTTGACCGAGGGATCCCGGGTCGGGGCGGCGATGTTGACGAACCAGTCGCCGTTGCGGGCGAACACCTGCCGCGCGGCGCGGTCGGCGCCCTTCTCGGACAGGGTGTAGACCGTGGCCCCGTGCAGGTTGGGATCGGAGATCGAGTTCACGTGCAGGGAGATGAACAGGTCCGCATGCTCCCGCCGGGCGATCTGCATCCGCTGCTCCAGGGGCACGAACACGTCGCTGTCCCGGGTCAGCACCACCTGGTAGTGGCCGGTGCGCATCAGCGCCGCCTTGAGATCCCGGGCGGAGGCGAGGGCAATGTCCTTTTCCGCGGCGTCGGGGCCCATAGTGCCGGGGTCCTTGCCCCCGTGGCCGGGGTCGATGACGATCACCGGACGCCCGTGGGGGGTGACCGGCGGCGCGGTCAGCACCGCCTGGGTCGGCCGCGGCGGCGGGGCGCCCCGCAGGTCGGCGTGACTGGGCGTCGCCGCCGGCGCGGGGGGTGGCGCCGGCGCGGTGGCGTCGCGGGCGAAGTCGATCACATAGCGATAGACCTTGATCCCGTCGTCGGGGGGCAGCAGGAACCGGCGCTTGACCACGCTGGCCTGCTGGAAATCGAGGTTCAGGTGGGCCGCGCCGCCGCCCTCGGTCACCGACCAGGCCTTCAGCCGACCCGGGCCTGCGCCGCTGAGACCGCCGCCGGCGCGGGCGTTGGGCAGGGCGATCACGATATGTTGTGACGCCGCGCCGGCGTCGGCCATCAGCCGGGCGCTGGCGGGCTGGTCCATCTCCACCACCAGCCGGGTCTCGTCGCCGTTTTCGCCCACCCGGACCTTCAGGATCTGCGAGGTGTCGGAGGCGTAGCGGGCCGCCGCCGCCGTCGCCGCAGCTGCTCCGCCAAGGCCCAGCACCGCCAGGGCCGCCACAGCCAGCCTCAGGCGCGGGCGCAGCCGCGCGCGGGGGGACGCCTTGCGAGTCTCGGGGGGGGCGGTGTCCGTATCCACGGCGCGCAATATCCTCATTCTGACGATATAGGCGGATTTGAAACATGCGCCTTGGTAAAAAAGACTTAAGAATCCACCGCCCTGTCCATTTTGAGCCGCCCGGCTCCGGACGGAACGCTTTTCTTTTGCGATCACGTGTTGCACAGTGGTGCTCGCGCACGAGGTTCGCGCACCGCCCCTGATGTCTGGATGCGGATTGTGGACCGCGCACCTGCGCCCGTCCCGGAACATCCTTTCGGGCCGGGCCCCATCATCCGATCCGCGCCCTCCGCGCGTCAAGGAAACAACCCAATGGCCCGGTTCGCCTGCGCCCTCTCTCGCCCTTGTTCCGCGTGGCCATCGCTGCGCCGAGGCGAGCCTGTGCGCGCGACCGCTCAACCCCGGCCCCCTGGCTTGACGCCCGGCGCGCGCCGCAAGGACCCCTTTAATGACCAAGACTATGTTGATCGACGCCGCACACGCCGAAGAGACGCGCGTTGTGGTGGTGGACGGAAACCGGATTGAGGAACTCGATTTCGAAAGTTCGTCCCGCAAGCAGCTTCGGGGCAATATCTATCTCGCCAAGGTCACCCGCGTAGAACCCAGCCTGCAGGCCGCGTTCATCGAATATGGCGGCAACCGCCACGGGTTCCTCGCCTTCAACGAGATCCATCCGGACTATTACCAGATCCCCGTCGCCGACCGCGAAGCCCTGCTGCGCGAAGAGGCCGAGGAAGAGGACGAGCCGCCGCCCCGTCGCCGGGGCCGGTCCCGCGCCGCGTCCTCCGACGACAGCGAGGCCGTGACCGAGGACGAGGACAGCGTCGGCCGGGACGATGACGACGACGACGACGTCATGGAGGAGGAGGTCGAGCGCCGCCGCCGCCGCCTGATGCGCCGCTACAAGATCCAGGAGGTCATCAAGCGCCGCCAGATCATGCTGGTGCAGGTCGTCAAGGAAGAGCGCGGCAACAAGGGCGCGGCGCTGACCACCTATCTGTCCCTGGCCGGCCGCTACTGCGTGCTGATGCCCAACACCGCCCGGGGCGGCGGGATCAGTCGCAAGATCACCGTGGCCGCCGACCGCAAGCGCCTGAAGACCGCGATCCAGTCCCTGGAAGTGCCGCAGGGCATGGGCCTGATCGTGCGCACCGCCGGCGCCGCCCGGACCAAGGCCGAGATCAAGCGCGACTACGAATATCTGCTGCGCCTGTGGGAAAGCATCCGCGAACAGACGCTCAAGTCCATCGCGCCGGCGCTGATCTATGAGGAGGAGGATCTCGTCAAGCGCGCCCTGCGGGACATGTTCGACAAGGACATCGACAGCATCCAGGTGGAGGGCGAGGCCGGCTACCGCGAGGCCCGCGACTTCATGCGCATGATCATGCCCTCCCAGGCCAAGAAGATCCTGCAGCACAAGGAGCCGACGCCCCTGTTCGTGCGGCACCGGGTGGAGGACCAGCTGTCGCAGCTGCACTCCCCCACCGTGCCGCTGAAGTCCGGCGGCTACCTGGTGATCAACCAGACCGAGGCCCTGGTCGCCATTGACGTGAACTCCGGCAAGGCCACGCGGGAACGCAACATCGAGGCCACGGCCCTCAAGACCAACATGGAGGCCGCCGCCGAGGCCGCCCGGCAGATGCGCCTGCGCGACCTGGCCGGCCTGATCGTCATCGACTTCATCGACATGGATGAGTCGAAGAACAACCGCGCCGTCGAAAAGCAGATGAAGGACTGCCTGAAGGACGATCGCGCCCGCATCCAGATGGGCAAGATCTCCGGCTTCGGGCTGATGGAGATCTCCCGGCAGCGCCGCCGCGCCGGTCTGCTGGAGGGCGCCACCCACATCTGCGAACACTGCCAGGGCATGGGTCGCGTGCGCTCGGTGGAGAACAGCGCTCTGGCCGCCCTTCGCGCGGTGGAGATGGAATCGGTCCGCGCCGGCGCGGGCTCGATCAACCTCTACCTGCCCGCCGCCGTGGCCCTGTACGTGCTGAACGAGAAGCGCGCCTATCTGGCCCGCCTCGAGACGGTGCAGGACCTCTATGTCACCATCGTGATCGAGCCCGCCCTGTCGGCGGCCGAGCACCGGATCGAGCGGGTGGCCCGCGAGGAGACCCGCGAACGGGTGATGGAGCCCGCCCGCCTGCTGCAGGCGCCCGCCCCGGAGGCCGAGGACGACTTCGTCTACGCCGAGGAGGAGGACGACGAGGAGCAGGAAGGCGGGGCCGAGGCCCGCACCGAGATGGTGGAGCGCGAGGACCGACGCGACGACCGGGGCGAAGCCGACGGCGAAGGCCGCAACGGCAAGCGTCGCCGCCGTCGCCGCCGCGGCGGTCGCCGGGATGAGACCGAGCCTCGCACCGACCAGGCCCGCAGTGACGGCGAGGAGGGCGACGACGTCGCCGCCGACGGCGAGGACGACGAAGAGGACGGCCGCGACACCCCCCGCCCCGGCGAGACCGCGGCCGAGGGCGAGGCCCGTCGTCGCCGGCGTCGGCGCGGTCGCCGCGGCGGTCGGCGCACGCAGGAGGACGAACGTCGCGACGTCTATGCCTGGCGCGCCGCCGGCGAAGACCGGCAGACCGTCGGCGAAGAGGTCTATGACTGGCGCGATGGCTCCGGGCGCAGGCCCCCCGCCGCCGCCGGCGAGGGCCCGTCCGCGGACCGGGCGCCGTCCGACCGGTCCGGTCGCGGCCCCCGCCCGCCTCGCGAGGACCGGCCCGCCGCCGATCCCCTGCGGGTGATCTCGCCCAGCGAGACGTCCGAACTGCCGAGCCTGACCCAGACCTCGGAAGAGGGCCGCGGCCGTCGCCGCCGTCCCCGTCGCGGCCGCAATGGCGGCGCCGGCGCTGAGGTCGCGCAGGTCGAGGACACGGCGGACGCCGTCGCCGAGGCGGAGGTCGCCGTGGTCGACGCGCCGATCGAGCTGGTGGCGGACGACGTGACGCCCGTCGCGGCCGAGCCCGCGGCGGAGGCTGTGGCGGAGCCCGCGGCCAAGCCGAAGCGGGTCCGGGCGTCCCGGGCCAAGAAGCCGAAGGCGGAGGCCGAGGCGGAAGCCGCGCCGGAATCCGTCGCCGAGGCCGTTCAGGACGCACCGGCTGCGGAACCGGCCCCGGTCGCCGCGGCGCCCCAG
Source organism: uncultured Caulobacterales bacterium (assembly GCA_903851655.1). Lineage (GTDB taxonomy): Bacteria > Pseudomonadota > Alphaproteobacteria > Caulobacterales > Caulobacteraceae > CAIMFV01. The sequence goes on along the minus strand of CAINOV010000062.1, from coordinate 2,253 downwards.
CCTGTGACGCCCGAACCTGCGGCGCCTGAACCGGTCGCCGCCGCGCCGGTCACGCCGGATCCGGCGGAAATCGTGCAACCCGCGGCGCAACCGAAGCGTGGCTGGTGGCGCAAAGGCTAGGGACGCGCTAGAAGGGATCGGGGCGTTCCGGACGGTTGCGACCGTTCGGACCGCGGGCGGGGTTTGTATCGAGGAGCGTCTGCCCGTATGTCCCGATCCCATCTCCCGTTTCCCGCTGCGGCCCGTGCATCGGCGGCCCGGTCCCTGGCCGGCCTCGCCGTCTCGGTGTCGCTGGCGCTGGGTCCGTGCCTGACGCCCGGCGTCGCCCGGGCGCAGGAGGGCGGCATCAACCTCATCCGGGACACCGAGATCGAGGAGACCCTGCACGTCGATTCCGACCCGATCTTCAAGGCCGCGGGGCTGGTGCCCAAGGACGTGACCCTGATGCTGGTGGGGGACAAGGACCTGAACGCCTTCACGGTGAACGGTCAGGCGATCTTCGTGAACACCGGCCTGATCGTCGAGACCGCCAATCCCAACCAGCTCGAGGGCGTGATCGCCCACGAGACCGGCCACGCGGCCGGCGGGCACAGCGCCCGCTCCGGCGACATGGAAAAGGCGATGATGGCGCCCTTCCTGATGACCCTGGGCCTGGGCGTGCTGGCCGCCGCCGCCGGCGCACCGGACGCGGCCATCGCCCTGATCGGCTCGTCGCAGTATTTCGGCGTGATCAACATGCTGACCTTCTCCCGCGCCCAGGAGGCGGCGGCGGACCAGGCGGCGATCACCTATATGGAGCGGTCGGGCAAGTCCGCCCGGGGGCTGGTGGAGTTCTTCGAGAACTTCCGCTACGAGGAGGTGTTCTCCGAGGCGCGGCGGTTCAAGTTCTTCCAGAGCCACCCGGTCAGCGGGGAGCGGATCGAGCTTCTGCGCCGCCGGGCGGAGGAGCAGCCGCACTTCAACGTCACCGACTCCCCCGAAGACATCGCCCGGCACGAGGTGATGAAGGCCAAGCTGTTCGCCTTCATGAATCCGCCGCAGCAGACCTTCATCAAGTACACGGAGAAAGACACGTCCTATCCGGCGCGCTACGCCCGGGCCATCGCCTACTATAAGGCCCTGGAGACGGAGCACGCGATCCGCGACATCGACGCCCTGATCGCCGACTATCCCACAAACCCCTATCTCTACGAGCTGAAGGGCCAGGTCTATTTCGAGGTCGGCAAGTCCGCCCTGGCCGAGCAGGCGCACGCCAAATCGGTGGAGCTGAAGCCCGGTGCGCCGCTGCTGCGCATCAACCTCGCCCAGGCGATCATCGCCCAGGGGGACGCCAAGCGCGCGGACGAGGCCATCGTCCACCTGCAGAAGGCCCTGGCGGTGGAGGGGGACAACGCCTTCGCCTGGCGGTTGATGTCGCAGGCCTATGACGCGAAGGGGGAGCCCGGCGCCGCGCGCCTGGCCGCGGCGGAGGAGCGCTTCGCCGTGGGCGACATGACCCAGGCGCGGATCTTCGCCCTGCGCGCCCGCCAGCTGCTGGCCCGCGATACGCCGCAATGGCGCCGGGCCACCGACATCGTGCTGGTGTCCAACCCCACCAAGGACGACCTGAAGGTCATGGCCGGGCAGACCGGCCTCGCCCACCTCCAGCCCTGACCCGGCAAGCGGGTCGCCGGCGGCGGCGCATCTGGACCCCGACTTCAAACCAGCAGACAATGCCCAACTCGTACTGCGGCGCCGCCGCGACCTGATGACCCCGGAACAGACTGAATGCGTCGCCTGCCCCTGATTGCCGCCCTCGCCGCCTGCATCGGCGTGACGGTCGTGACCGCCGCCTGGTGCGCCGAGAGCCCGCACCGCAAGCACGTGGCCTTCGGCGCCCGGGTGCGCGCCTATCTGATGGCCCATCCGGAGGTGATCGAGGAGGCCATCGAGGCGCTGCAGGCCAAGCGGGAGAAGGCCGCCGCCGATCTTTCGGCCAAGGCCATCCCGGCGCACCTGGCCGAGCTGACCCAGCGCGCCGCCGATCCGACCCTGGGCGACGGCCCGGTCACGGTAGTGGAGTTCTTCGACTACCGCTGCGGCTACTGCAAGGCCGCCGCGCCGCACATTCCCGATCTGGTGACCGGGCACAAGGCGATCCGGCTGGTGTTCAAGGACTATCCGATCCTGTCGCCGATTTCCGACGTCGCCGCCCGCGCCGCCCTGGCCGCGGCGAAGCAGGGCAAGTACCTGCCGGTGCACCTGGCTTTCATG